>JAITLF010000239.1 GCA_031278025.1 Treponema sp. | reverse complement strand
CTAGTGTATCGGCGTTGTCCAGTTCGTCAACCGCTTTGGTTATCGTGGTCCGCGACATACCTGAAATGCGGCTTACCAAACTGATACCGCCGCGACCATACGATATGGCCTCGTTTGCTAAATATAATCTTCTTTGCCGTTCGTCCAATAGAGGCATCATTTGTTGAATTCGTTTTTCCATCAATGTCTTCACTCCCCGTTTGTTTGATGAAAACATTGTAGCATGTATAAACTAATTGTTCAAATTATTATTGAACCAATCCTTGCTATGCCCAAACCGATTTGAATGCCTGAAAACAAAAGGCACAAAATAACTGAGTTCGTAATACTGGAATAAATTTTACTCTTCATTTGATTTTCTTTTCTGTAAATTTTTTCATTAGCATATTATTCCGTGATTTTTTGCCACGTTATTTTCTACAAAATTTTGCTAAAAATGGCGCATAACATGGTATACCGTGCAGGATCAAAAGAGCCTCATTAAGGCGTACCGTCTCACCCTTTGTTCTTCACCCTAAAGGCTGCCCAAGCCCGGCCGCGGACCGCTTTATGATCGAGGCCGGCGCCGCTGGCGCCCGATTGAACGTGCCGGAAGGTTGCTTTGCGTCCCGCGGTATGCTGCCCGGCGCCGGTGAAAAATTCGCGCGGATCCGTCAATCGCCGGTAATATCGTGTTGTAACGGAGGAGGCGATAGAAGACCTTCCCCCTCGTGCCGTTTCAGACCCAGGTCTGGAAGTTTCAGACCCAGGTCTGGAAGTTTCAGACCCAGGTCTGGAAGTTCCGGACCCAGGTCTGGAAGTTCCGGACCCAGGTCTGGAAGTTCCGGACCCAGGTCCGAAAGTTCCGGACCCAGGTCCGAAAGTTCCGGACCCAGGTCCGAAAGTTCCGGACCCAGGTCCGAAAGTTCCGGACCCAGGTCCGAAAGTCCCGGACCCAAGTACGAAAGTTCCGGACCCAAGTACGAAAGTTCCGGACCCAGGTCCGAAAGTTCCGGACCCGGGTCTGGTAACGCAAGGGTGTCAGTTACCCTTCGCTGACCTTGCCCCACAGAATCAGGAGCGGTACTTTTTACCCCTTGGGTATCTCCATAAAAGCCCGCGGCATAGTTTTTATGATCAGTATTGGAACAGCCTCAATGCAGGCTTCAAAGAAACTCCGTAAAAAGATAGTACACCGCAAACGCTCAAAGGAGCGCGTCCAGGTCAAACTCCACGGCAATGCAGGGAACGGTTATCCCCCAATTTTCCAACACCGCCGGATGAACCTCCCCAAAGACGCCGGCGGGGTTACCCTGGTACCGCATGGCCGCCGCCCGGCCCGGGATGAAGCGGCTGTCAGCGGACTCCTCCACCGCGTATTCCCGCGAAAGATAGTAGAACAGGGTTTGAACCTGGGCCGCGGCAACGTTGAAGCTGGCATCCTTGTCCGCCAGGAGGAAGCCCGCGTATTGCCGGGTACTGACGCCGTAATTTTCCGCCCCGTTCCGGTAAACCACCTTCCCTATCTCGAAGATACGGTGGGGGTACACCGAATGTCCCGACGCGGCTTCGCTCATCAGGAGGGATGCCAGAACACTGTCCCTGACGTATTCATAGTTCTCCGTCATGGGGTTGGCAATCTTGACGATGCGGGAACCGTCCCCCCGCATGTTTTCTACCAGGTCCTTGCGGGAACCCAGATAGTTGTAGATCATCTCCTGATAGCCCATGCCCGCCAGGAGTTCCTTGATTTTACGGCTGAACAGGGTAATGGGGGTAAGCCGGCCTATGGTGAAATCCCGCGGCCTTTCGGGTTTGAAGGTGTTGAGCCCCCGGCCTATAACCACATCCTCCATTACATCGGCGGCATGAAGAAAGTCGTTCCGGTATTCCGGGGGGTAGACCCTGACGCCTTCCGCGGCCTCCTCCCCGGACCGGCCCTTTTCGCGGGACCGGGCTTGCTCCGCCTTGCAGCCCATACGCTCCAGAGCCGCCAGACATTCGCCTGAATCAAGGGGTTCCCCCAGGAACTTCCCGATGCGGGAAAGAGAACAGAACACCGGTTCCTGGAAATAATAGGGGGTCGTAACCCCGCGGCCAAAGGGGGTGTCGTAATCGTAATCCACTTCCACCGGCTCTATGGTAAAGCCCTGATCCGCCAGATCGCAGGCCACGATAGACGCCGCCAGGGTTACGCTGACCTGGTCCGTTCCGGTAAGCTCCACAAAAAGGTCCGCGTCTCCAACCTGAACCGCCCCTATGTCCGCGGAGTTGATGATGGGCGGGTAGGAAAGGATGCCCCCGGCGCTGTCCAGCAGCAGGGGATGCAGGGGCTCATGTTCCTGAATAAAGGCGTATTCTTTTCCCTTGGGATGCTGTTTGAGGATCTCCCGCAGGGTAAGGGGCGTATCCCACTGGAGCGGCACAAAGGAAACCGAGTCGGGGTCCACCGCCTTGTACACGATAGGCCAGGTGATGATGGAGGTACGGTAAATCCCCATAGAAATGGTCCGGCGCTTCCGGCCAAAATTCCAGGCCAGCTTCTCCTGCGTTTGAATCATGTCCCGCAGGGAGGCGTCGGTAACGGCCTTGCCGGCGGCGATAAAGCCCGCCAAATAGGGCCGGACCCGCATAGCGGAGGCTTCCACCTTCACTTTCCATTTTGACGGCTTGATGCTGCCGGGAGACGAGAAGAAGGGGTACTCCGGACGCTTCCCGCCGTTGACGAGCCTAAGCTGCCGGGCGCAGCCGGCGGTGGCCCACAGATCGGGCCGGTTGGTATCGTTCAGCTCTATTTTAAGCGTCCGTTCCGCCGGGGAAAGACCCGCATCCCCCTCCGACCGGGGGTCCGAATCCAATTCCGCCTTGGCATAGCTCAGAAGTTCCTCCAGGCGGTCTTCAGAGGCGCGGTCTATTCCCGCCAGGGCATAAAAAACGTCTTCGTTTACTTCGATTTTAGGCATAGCTGTTTCCTCACGACACCATACCCCACAGCGCCGGGGCGGTTCAAGGGCGCAGGGTAGGGCGGGCGCTTGTAAGAGATCCGGGGGGCCGGGGGTTCAAGGGTCTAAAGGACCCAGCCCCCCTAAGGGCAGAGGCGCCTCTGCGGACGCCGGACCGCTTTCCGCAACCGGCGCTAAGAACTCACAATTTTTTCTCTGGGCAGGTAGGTCAAAAGGATCTCCCGCAGCCGTTTAAGGATGATGGGTTTGGGAAGGAACCCGTTCATTCCGGCTTCCAGGAACTGTTCCTGGAAACCGACCACGGCGTTGGCGGTCAAGGCGATTATCACAACCTGGGAACGGGGGCCGTCCAGGGCCCGGATCGCTTTAGTGGCATCCAGGCCGTCCATGCCGGGCATCAGGTGATCCATGAAGATGATATCGTAGTCTTGCTTCCGGGCATTTGCGAGCGCTTCTTCCCCGTCGGCGGCGGTATCTACCATGATGCCGTACCGCCGCAAAAGCCCCGCAGCCACCGTAAGATTGACCGCGTTATCATCAACGACCAGCACCCGGCAGTCCTTGAGCAGCAAGGAGCCGGTAACAGAGCCGTCCTCCCGGCGAGGCCGCCGTTCGTAATGGCTTCTTCCGTTCAGTACATCC
The DNA here is from genome assembly GCA_031278025.1 of Treponema sp. Next base: position 8,909 of record JAITLF010000239.1, on the reverse strand, counting down.
GCCAAGGCCGCAAAGAGGAGGGGCCGGTTTATCACATTCGGTATATCCCGGTCGTATTTATCGGCAATCTCTTTTAGAAGCACAAATACCGTTCCCTGGCGGCCCAAAAACTCGCGGACAACGGTTTTACCGGTTCTGTCGAAAAACACATGGGTATATTTGCCGGCGCTCAACAGTTTTTGGAATCTGCCGGTATCAATGCATACGTCGCCGGGGACGGAAATATCCCGCAGCATATCCCTAAAGGCCCGTGCGTTAAAGGGATGAAGCTCATAACAAAGGACGCGCAGTTTTTTGGGTTTAGCAATCTCGATCAGTTTGCCTGCATGGGGCCCCTCACTGACCACATAAAACGAAAAAAGGGTTCCCGTACCGTAAATGCTTTCAACGCGGACGGTCCCGCCCATAAGCTCCACAAGACGGCGGGTAATAGCCAGGCCGAGGCCCGTACCTTCAATATTCCGGTTCTTTCTGGTATCGAGCTGCTGAAATTCGCCGAAGAGTTTCCCCATGTCTTCTTTCCTGATGCCTATGCCCGTATCCTGTACGGAAAAATGCAGCCTGACGCTGCCGGTCGGCAGGGGTTCGGCCCAGGCGCGGAGTTGTATATACCCTTTATTGGTAAATTTAACGGCGTTATTCAAAATATTGATAAGACACTGTTTAAGCCGAATCTCATCGCCTTTGATGATAGGCGGTATATCTTTCGAGATAGCGGTTGTCAGGGACAATTTCGCGGCGTTTGCCTTGACCGCGATCAGGTTAACGGTATCGGCAATGAGCGCGGCAATATCAAAGGGCTTGACGATGATCTCCATTTTCCGGGCGTCGATTTTGGAGAAATCCAGAATATCATTGATGATGTTGAGCAGGGAAAATGCCGCGCCCTTAATAGTATCCGCCCGGGTCATCTGCTCCGGTTCCAGGGGATTGGTGAGCATCAAATCCGTCATGCCGATTATGGCGTTCATCGGGGTACGGATTTCATGGCTCATGTTGGTTAGAAAATCATTTTTTGCCCGGGCCGCGGATTCCGCCTCGTTCTTCGCTTCCATGATGGGCGTAATATCCGTCCATTCAAATAGCCGGGAGCGCTTTCCTTCTTCCAGGGGGGAGGACCGCATCATAAACCACATTTTTTTTCCATGAACGGTGGCTTCGAAATTTTCTTCGATAAAACCGCCCCGTTCCATGAATTCATGAAACTTCATTTTCATGTCCCCGGATGAAAACAAATCCAGGAGCGGGCGTCTTTCCACGTATTGCCGCTGGGCCATGCCGATAGTGGCGGCCAGGGACGCGCTGATGTATTCTACCTCGGCGGTTTCATTGATAATGACCATATAATTGGGAATGGTTTCCATGATGGTCTCGAAGGTACGGCTGGTTTTATCCGTAAAATAAAACCTCCGATGGATCAGAACGGATAGAAGGAGGAGTATAATTCCTATCAGCTCATAGGTCAAAATTCCGAATGCCTCGTCGGACAAAAGATAACCCACGCCCAGTATATTAAACCGGAAAAAAAAGAGCGTAGGGATCAAAACAGCGTTGCTGGCCAAGAGGTATAACAACAGTCCGGAAGGCGTCAGATACGTAAAGCTGATAATTTCCCAGGCGATGATGAAAATCATATAAAGCCTGTCCCCTCTGATCAACAGGGCAATGATTAACTCTCCGATTATGGCAGTAAACGGCACTAGCCAGGACTTTACCACCAGGGGGATCTTTGCGCACAAATTTAAGTACAACACCAAAACGAAAATCCACGCGGTAATAAAAAGACGGTAAAGACGTTCGCTGCCAAAAGGCAGGAACAAAAAACAATAGATCAGGGTAAGAACCGCATACCCCGCCAGAAAGGCAATCGTTATATTAAAGAATACAATCTTGTTTAGCAAATAGCTGTTATTTTTTGTATCGGACATGGATCAGAAATCCTTTCCTGCAGAGTCAATGTCTATGGGACCGGTAAAATCTATCCCGTGAGGGACGACTTCGGCGTGAATAGCTGTGTCAAAAAAAGTTTCCCCATCAAAGCAGATGGGCATTACCACGTCGGAGGTAATGGACACGCGCTTACCCCGGTAATGCGAAACAAGGTGAGGCCACTTTGTATATTGACTTTTTAAACAATCGACGCTGAATTGGATACGCTGATGAAACGGTACGGGTTTTGTTATATAGATGTCGATAAAACCGTCATCGGGACGGGCTTCCAATGCCGAGCGCATATTCCCCCCGCAATACGGCTGATTTGCGATGGTTATAGTGAAATATTCCCCCTCAAAAGAATTTCCATCAATATCGATCCGGTATTGTCGGATGCTTTTTTTTTGAGCCATATAATATAAACCAATACAAAGATAAACCACAGAGGTCCAGGTATCCTTGCAGGATAAAAATTTAAAACTATCAACGATCGCTTTCCCCGTTTTAGCCGACATAGCTTCCAGGCCGACCAGACAAAAGCCCGCGCCGAATTTATTGCCGCACCGGATGAGATCAAGGGAAAGACACCGGGCAAACACCAGATTACTCAAGGTCAGAAACCGTTCTCCATTAGCCTGCCCAAAATAATGCAGAAAAGAATTTTGGATACCAAAGGGAAAGAGGGTAACCTGGACATTGGGCAGCCCGACCACCCCGTTAATTACCTCAAAGAAGGTCCCCATACCGCCCACGGCATAGACCCGCACGATTTCCACCGCTCCGTTAACATAACGCCGGACAAACCCCTCGGCGTCCCGCCGCCACCGGGTAATATGAATATCGTATTGTATCTGCTGATGGTTGAGAAAAAAGGCGCGGATATCCTCAACAACCTCATCCACCCGTCCGGCCAGCCGCCGGGCTTTGGGATTAACAATAAAAAGATGCTTCATCCCTCAATTCCGCCGCCGGACCGGGACCCGTCTTCAAAATCCTGTATCTTTTTTAACAATGAAATAATGAGAATTTCAGCTTCGTCATAATCAATGTTTTCCACCGCTTCCACAACGGCCTTTACATCCGTCCCCAGGTCTTCCGATTTCCAAGACAACCCTTTAAGGGGGGCGATAGTTTTTCCCGCAAGAATGGCGTCAAAGTCTCGGCAGGCTTCCAGCGCCTTTTCAAGCGCATCCTCCAGTTCAGGTATACTGCCCTCTCCGCCCTCCCCGGGTTCGGCTTGGGTAACCATAGTAAGCTCCCGTGCCAGAACACTCAGGCGGTCTTCAAAAAAGGGATAGGCTTCCTGACAGAAGGCAGCGTTTCCCCCTTTGGCGGCAAGCTCCAAATCTTTCGCGGCATCTCCCAGATCGGTAGCCCCGATGTTGTAGAGAGCGCCTTTCATCCCGTGAATCCCAATGGCAAATCCCGGCAGATCCGAGACGCACTGGTCGCGCAGCGTAGGAATATTTTCGGTAAATACCCTGGCGGAAATCCTCAGTAATTCCTCGTATTGCTTTTCCATGCCTCCGATGAAGGAGAGACCCCGGTCAACGTCCAGGCCGTATATGTGTCTGGCAGCCTGTATCATCGGCAACACCGGCGCCGGATCAGCCACGTTAGGTTCAGCCCTCTCCTGCGGATAGTCATTCACTGGATAATCATCCGCCGGATAGTCATCCGCCGCATACGCATCCTCATGTTCTTCAGGCCAGGCCGGGGAAAATTTATCCGCCAAGGCGCGTTCTTTCTGCGTGAGGATATAGGAAAGGGTATCGGAAATAAAAACAAGCGCATCATCGTAATGGACAAAAGCGCTGGCCGCTTCGGTTCCTTCCATTAAAAAATAACCCCGCAGGATTTCCCCGGTTCTGACGGGAAGGATGCAGAGGGAAGCGGTGCCATCGGCGGCAAAGGCAATCCCCTGTTTGGCCATACCGTCGGCGTTCAGAAAAATATATTTTCTGCCCGCCAAAAGAGCGGCGACCTGGTTATGGTAGTCAAAGGTAACCGCGCCGCTCTCATTGGACATCTTCCTTAATTTTTTTCCAACGGTATACTGGGCTATGTAGAGGGCAGTTTCATTCTTTAGCAAGATCAGGGAGGCAGCGTTTATCTTAAAATAATCGGCAATGATAAAGATAGTGGCCTCAAACACATCTTCGATGCTGTCCCGCTGATATAAGGTTCCGTAAAGCCGGGTATAAATATCTAAAAGCTCTTTTGACCGTTCCTGCAAGGTAATATACATCCGGAACTGTTCGATCATGCGGTACAGGGAATGGGTCATGAGGCCAATTTCGCCCCAGAGATGGGATACCCCAAATTTCCGGTTAAAATCCCCCTGGGAGATGGCTTCACTGGCCACCGTTAGTTCACGAATAGGCCCGGAGATGCTGTTGGCAAGATAAAAAATCAGAAACATAAAAATAATAAAAGTGGCGATCAAAACTCCCCCAATAGGCGCGAAGATGGCAGAAACAGTCTCCATGATCGTGCTTGCCGGAATCGCAGCGTATATATACACAACCTCGCCGAATTCGGCAAGTTGGACTGGCATAAAGCAAGCATAAGCTTTGCTGTTCAGGAAAACGGAATATTTTGCATCCAGAAAGAGCGTTTCCTGCCGGGAAAAAGCCCGGCGTATGGTATCAGGATCGGGAAAGCCCAATTCCTCAAAGGTTTTCGTCATAAATTCAGCGCTGTTGGGATACCTAACCATCCCGTTGTCCATAAACAACACCGATCTCGCTCCGGAAATCAATTCCGGGCCCAGAATCACCGCGTCCAAAAAAAAATCGCCCCCCACGCAACCGATGCGGGTATCGCCTCGAAAAATAGGGCATACAATAGATACTGGGACAGCCCCTCCTTCGACAAGGCTGGAATCATAAAAAGGAGCCTCCGAGTTAATATCTATGTACTGCTCTCCGGTATCCCGCGGGGTGGTATACCGACTGGATTTAACCGGATCGTCAATGTTCGTTTCGTCTATATTCGGGGCCAGATAGAATCTGCCGATACTCCTGTCCCGGACATAGGAACGTATGAACCGTCCGGAAGGCGCGCCTGAATAGTCAAAGGGATGGTCCGCGTCCCGGCCGTCAAAGGCGTTAGGCTCAAAGACAAACCAGGCGTTGTATATCTGCCAATTTTCAAAGCTGGCAAGCAGGGCCCGTTCCGCCAACTTTCGGGCATTTGGGGCGCTGTGATCAAGATTTCCCAATTGTACGGCGGCGATCTTCACCGTGAGCCTAACATTCTCAATGTAATTCCATAACTTAACCTCGTTGAAGCGGGCCAAGTTTTCAGCATCAATTTTCGTTTGCTCGATATTGGATCGCAAAACAGTTTGGCCGATAAAAACCGATATGATACCGTAAATGACCACAAAGGGAAGCACCCCAAGGATAAGAATCCGGGTCCCGATAGTGCTTTTAAATAAACCGATCACGTCAGCCCACCTTCTTCCCGGCAGTTGCGGCCAGTTTTTCATGAATGGCTTCAAAGGCGTCAATAATCTGAGGATCAAAGTGAACCCATTTCCCGCCAATGATGATGGTACAGGCATCCTTATGGCTCATTGCCGGACGGTATACCCTATCCGCCACCAGGGCATCGTACACATCGGCTACCGCCATGATCCGGCTGCAGAGGGGAATATTCTCCCCTTTAATCCCGCTGGGGTATCCGCCGCCGCCGTATTTCTCGTGATGCCCTCCGGCTATCATGATGGCGTATTTCAGGTAATGCTGGGTGGGAGTCCGCTCATACATGGTTTTAAGAATGGCGGCCCCTATGGTGGCATGGGTTTTCATAATCTCGAATTCCCCATCGTCCAATCGGCCCGGCTTGAGGAGGATCAGATCGCTTATGCCGATCTTCCCTATGTCATGGAGCAGCGCCGCCCGGATCATCATCTCCAGTTCCGAATCGGCTAATTCGTCCGTGAACCGCCCCTGATGCTGGAGTTCTCTCCCCAAAAGCTCGAAAAAAGTGCTGGTACGCTGCACATGGCCGCCTGTATTCTGGTCCCTGCATTCAATCAGTTCCGAGAAGGACAGCACGATGCTGTCCTCCAATTCCTTGACCGTATCTTCCAGGTAATGCTGATAGCGGGAAAACCGAAGGTGAAGTTTTATCCGGTGGATGAGGATGCTCTTTTCAAAAGGTTTGGTGATAAAGTCCATGGCCCCCGATTCAAGAGCCCGTATTTCGGTGGTGATGTCATGATTGGCGGTAAGGAATATAACCGGGATCCGGCTTAATATGAAGTTCTGCTTTAACCGGGCCATCGTCTCAAAGCCATCCATTTCCGGCATATCTATATCCAAAAGAATACAGTCCGGTATTTGCCGGTTGCAGATTTGAAGGGCCTGTTTACCGGATTTTGCCAAACTAACCCGATAGTTATCGGAAAGCTGGCTCTGAATCTGCTGTAAATTCACAAGATTATCGTCAACTACCAGAATATGACTCATACAAAAAACTCCCGGTATTAAGCCACCGACAAAAGACGTGGCACATAAAGCTGTTCGGAAACCCGCGCCTTGAGTTCATCTCCCCGGTATTCCTGTATACGGATGGGGCGTTTCCGCTCGCACATGAATCCGTCCTGTGCCGAACAGAAGATACCCGCCTTAATCCCGCTGCCGCGGGGTTTTGGAACAGCCTCATATATAAAATAGTATAAATTCTAACCCCTTATTAGACAAGATGAGGGCGGATCTACCCTGGGTGATAGACGTTCAAATTGACATTTTAGGTGATTTACGCGGCGCTGTTTCCCAAATTCATGTCATACAAGGGGAGCCGGGCAATCCCCAGGCTCTCCAATTCAAAGCGCGGTGGTGATGCAGAAAGTAAGATAAGTCACCCATGGCCATAGTTGATAAAAAAGAATACCGGACTGAAAGCCTTCAGGTGATCGGGCGTCATCGTGGGTCTGCTTTGGCGCGATGCGGTAATTCGATGTCCGCAGCGTGTTCAAGACTTTCTGACGCTGACTCTGAGGGTTGCCGCGGCCTCACGGATACCACAGCCCGGGGCGAGGGGGAAGAGTATTTCAATGGTGATGGAGAGGATAGTTTCGTCATAAGAGCGCCCATGCTCGGCGATGAATTGTCTGCCACCGTCTTTATCATACTTTCGGCATCACCACCCAAAGCGCCTTACCATCGGAGACCGGCAAAGCGATTGCGGCTCTTAATCTGCAGGTAACTCTTAATTTCCTGCCGCAATCGCACGAGTGCGGCTACTTGGTCCGCTTATAACCCTTGATTTCCTGACGCAATCGCACGGCCAGCTCCGATCGGGGAACCCGGACTTGTTCCATGGAATCCCGGAACCGGAGGGTTACGGTGCCGTTGTCCCTGGACTCGTAATCAATCGTAACGCAGAAAGGGGTACCCGCCTCGTCCTGCCGGCGGTAACGGCGGCCTATGGCGCCCCCCTGGTCGTAGTCGGTGGTAAAATCTTCTTTCAGTTCGGCCCGGATGTCCTGGGCCAGTTCCGCAAGGCCGTCCTTCTTCATCAAAGGGAGGACCGCTACGGTAACCGGGGCAAGATCGGGATGGAAACGGAGTACGGTACGCCAGTCGTCGTCGTTACCCTTGCCGGCAACTTTTTCCTCGTCATAGGCGTCGCAGAGGATCATCAGCAGGTTACGGGTAAGGCCCGCGGAAGTTTCGATGATAAAGGGAATATACCGCTCATTGCCGTTGTCCTGATCGATGTACTGGAGGTCCTTACCCGAATATTCGGTATGCCGGGTAAGGTCGTAGTTGGTCCGGTTGTGAACCCCCTCCAGCTCCCGCCACCCCATGGGAAACAGGTACTCAATATCGTAAGCGTCCTTGGCGTAGTGGGCCAGCTCGTCCGGCCCATGCCGGTGCCAGCGGAGGCTATCCATCTTGATACCGAGCTTCTCGTAGTAAGCCCAGCGCCGGTTCCGCCAGTCGTTGAACCACTCCTCATCGGTTCCGGGTTTGACAAAATACTGCATCTCCATCTGCTCGAATTCGCAGGTGCGGAAGATGAAGTTCTTGGTAACAATCTCGTTGCGGAAGGCCTTCCCTATCTGGGCAATGCCAAAGGGGATCTTCATACGGTTGGACTGGATGATGTTCTTGTAGTTGACATAGATGCCTTGGGCGGTTTCGGGGCGGAGGTAGATGACGCTGGCGCTGTCTTCGGCAGGCCCTATATGGGTTTTGAACATGAGGTTGAACTTCCGGGTATCCGTGAGTTCCCCGCCGCAGTCGGGACATTTCCTGGCCTCCAGGTTTTCAGGCGGGATCTGGTCGGCCCTGAAACGAGACTTGCACTTCTTACAGTCCACCAGGGGATCGGTAAAATTCTCCACATGCCCCGAAGCTTCCCAGGTCCGGGGATGCATCAAGATAGCAGCGTCCAGGCCCACAATGCTGTCGTGAAGCTGGGTCATTTCTTTCCACCAGGCCCGGGCGATGCGGTTCTTCAATTCGATCCCCAAAGGCCCGTAATCCCAGGCGCCGTTCTGGCCGCCGTAAATCTCGGAAGATTGAAAAACAAAACCGCGCCGCTTGGCAAGAGACGTGATCTTCTCCATGGTTGCGGGACCCTGATATTCGGTTAACGCCTCGGACATGATAGCTCCTCAATTGGGTGATGGTCCGGCGCGGGTCCGCCGGAGAGAAGTAATATATAGTAAAAAAGGACGAATGACGAGAGGGGGAAGGCTCCCCATCAGGGCGAGCGCATTAAAAAAGAATACCCCCGCCGGGGCTCCGGTGTTGCCGGACCCCGGTTTTTGCTGCGCAAAAACACTTTTCCGCGGCGCAAAAACACTTTTGCGTAGCGCAAAAACACTTTTGCGCAACGCAAAAACACTTTTGCGCAGCGCAAAAACACTTTTCCGCGGCGCAAAAACACTTTTACGTAGCGCAAAAACACTTTTGTGCAGCGCAAAAACACTTTTGTGCAGCGCAAAAACACTTTTG
>JAITLF010000131.1 GCA_031278025.1 Treponema sp. | reverse complement strand
GGATTCCTTTATCGGTCATAAAGCGCAAGGTGTCTTCTTCGTAGTCGCGAAGTCGCTCTATGAGATTCCTTGTTTTTGATTTCGGCACCCGGCCTCTTTTCCCCGGCGGATTTGGCGGCGGCAGAGGATATTCCTTTCCCGCTTCGCCAAGTAGTTCCCGGTATCTCTTCCTCCGCTTCTCTTGTTCCCGCTCTTCCAGTTCCCCGCCCTCCCCTTCCACCTCTTTGTTCGTCTCCAGAAGAAAATCTATCATCAGCTGCGCCCACTTCCCTCCCCCCTCCTTCGCCGCCGTCCATCCCTCACGTGACGCGCGTTACATAATCCATGCATCTTCCCTTCATAACGGTACTATGCCTTCCAGTGATCATATATCAATACACCCCCGCTCCAGGCTATAACCCCCATCGCATCCATCGCTTCTTTCCCCCGCCTCCTATGCGGGTAATAATACGTATACAACCCCGTTGACAGGCTGTATATCCATTCCCGCCTGGATTTGATGTTTATCCCTGTCTGGTCGCAATGCAGCACTTCCGCCCCGATAAGCCCATTTTTTGGATACGCAGGGGTGTCAGTCACCGAATTTCCGGATAATTTTACGCACCGGTGGCTGACTGTAATCTCCCGGGTCGGCGCGCCTACCGTCCGCTCCGCTCGACAAGGGCAATGGCAAGTTCCACCTCGGTAATGGTGGCGCCCAGCCGCGAGGCGATGAGGCTTGAGGAAAAGCCGGCCCGGTAAAGTTCGGCGACCCGCTCGGCAAAGGGCAGGGGTTTGGGCGCCAGGGGCCTGGCGGAGCGGGTCACGTGTTTTGCGTAACCCGAAGCCGGTTTGGATGCGGCCGGGCCGGCCGCATCGGATTCCGGGGCGGCGGAACCGCGCGAAGCGGCAGCCTCCGCGGTTTCCGCCTGGGATGCGGGCGCGGCGGCCGGGTGGAACAACTCGACGGGAAGATAAACCGGCTTTTCCGTACCGGCACGGCCGGGTCCGGCGGATAGAGCGGCCGGTGCGGCGGTCCGGTTTTCGGGCGCGGGATAGGCGCCGCCTGCCGCCGTCCGGGTGTTTTTGGGGGTATCCGGGGATGTCTCCCTGTCCAGGATGGCAAAGGTCTCTTCCTGGGACCGGCGGCGCTCAAATTCCCTGACATAGACGGCAATGCGGCGATCCGTATCCTCAAGCAGGGCGCGGAGAGTTTTGACCCGGTCTTCGACCAGGGTTACATCCCGGTCGGTAACGGCGTTAATTTCCCTCTCAATCTTGGCCGCCTCCTCGCGGAGATCGGCGAGGAGTTCGGAAAGCATACGATCCCGGCCGGTGCGGCGTTTCAGGTAATTCAGGAAAAAGACAAAGGTGAAGCCGCTGAGGATGATGCTTCCGGCGGAAAGGATCAGGGCGGTAGTCATAGTAAATTGAACGGCAAGGCCGACGGCAAGGCCGCTCGGCCGCATAAAAGCAGGATAATCACGGTTAACCGCTCACATCAAGGTGTCTTCCCAGACAGGGATCCCGGATAACATACGGATCCTCCTCATCTTCCTCACCGGCAGCCGCGTCGCGCTTGTTTCCGGCAAGGTATTCCTTCCCGCCCTGCCGCCGGCTCTGCCGGTCCTTGACACGCTCGGCGCCGCCCTGGCCGGCATCCTGCGCCTCATTTACCAAATGATCACGTTCCACCTCAAGCCGTTCTACCCTGGCAGTCTGGAGTGACGCCTGAAGCTGGGCGCCTTCCCGGTGGACGGACTGCTCCTTTCCCACCTTGTCGATCTGGGTAAACAGGGTTTGCAGGTCAATCGGCTGAATTGCCACCGGGCATCTCCAATCCTTCTTCGTCGGGCTCTTCGTACTTTGTTGCCCGGATAAGGCCGTTTTCCAGGATAAAAGTCACCGCTTTATAATCGGTACGGACATCCTCGTGCATATCCCGAATGACGATTCTGACTCCGGGAAATACCTTGGCCGCGGCGGAGACCTTCCCCGTACAGGGACTGCCCTCTAAAAGTTCCTCGAGCTTTTGTATCTCCGCGTTCAGTTCCTGGATAGTATTCATCAGGGACTGGCGTTTCTTCCGCATCTCTTTCATCTCGATTTCTTTTTCAGTGGGCAGGGTTTTGCGCTGTTTTTGGATATTGATAAGGGTCTGGAGTTCACGCTGCAATGTGATAAGTTCTTCTTCAAGGACGGCCTTTTTTTCAATAAGGGCATCGTGCCGCAGCTTCGCCTTGAGGTCATAACCCACTTCGCAGACAGTCTCGGTACCGGAAGTGGCGCTCCCAATGCTGTCCGCGTTGATCTCCTCGGTTGCCCGGAGGCGGCCGCCCACAATATGGGCCCGCTTGCCCCTGACCACGATACGGTGGAAAGCGTCTACCTGGGAATTAACGATACCGTCGGAAACCACTACCATGTTTCCGGCCTCCACTATGGTGTTTTCTATAAACCGGGCCCAAATGGAACGCCCTGCCCTGATACGGGCGGTTCCCTTGCCGGTTATTCCCTGATAAACCGCAATGTCCCCCACCGCCTGTAGGCTGGCCCTTTCCACCGTACCGTGAATCTCAATATTCCCGGCGGCCTTGACCGAGAAGCCGTCTTCCACATTCCCACTGATCACCACGGAACCCAGGAAATCTATATTGCCAATACCGAGATTCACATTGCCGTTTACCTGGTAAACCGGCTCCACGTTGATCTTGTCCCCTATCAACAGCACCTGGCCGTTTGCTTCGGCGATTATCGTCTCGCCGTCCTGGGCAACCCTGACATTTTTGCCTGTGGGCATGGGGATGTCCCGGCCGTTGGCAGCGGGAAGCGTTTCTCCGGACAGGGTCCTGCCCGGCACACCCTGTTCCGCGGGGATCTTCTTTGCCAGAGGCTGACCCTCCACCACGTTCTGGATGACGTTGAGATTTTTAAAATCGACCTTGCCATCGGCCCCCTCAATGAGTTTCGCCTTTTTCTTGCCGGTTTCAAAATTATACTGGATAAAAGCGTCCCGGCCGTTAACCGGCCTGGTCTCCTCGGCAGCTATAACGGCTTCCCGGTAAACGGGGCGATCCACAAAGTCCCGGAGAAAGTCTTCCCTGATCCCGTAGTACACCCGGTTTTGCTTTAGGAGGCTGATGTAATGGTCGTAGTCCAAATCTAAACCTCCGGGACCCGGAGCCGTTACGGTAAGCAGGGCCTTCATGTTGTTTTCGACAATTTCCACACGAGCCGTAGAGTCGTTTGCGAGATTGTGGGCAAAAACGCCAACCCGCACATATTCGCCTTCGGCCTCACGAACCACGGTTTTTACCAGATCTTCGTCAATTTCCTTGACGGCGCGGTTATTGAGGAACATCATGGCCTGGGCATCGGTGGCCCGCTTGCCTTTGCCCGCCGGAGGCGTCACCTTGAGCATTGCCCCATCGGAAGTAAGCAGGACAAAAACCTCGCCGTTCTTGTCGGAAACCGGCTGTTTAAATACCTCGTCGAATTCCGCGAATTCGGCCTCATCACCACCTTCTTCTTCTTTTATTTCCCCGGTAGCCCGCTCATAGGCGCGGACTTTCCAGTCCCTTTTGCCCACACCCAGAAGGCCCGGCGAACCCCGTTCAATTACTTCGTATTCAAGATACTTTACCGGTACGTCAAGAAGAGCGGCCGCCTCGGATACGGCGGCTTCTATTGTAGGACCTTCGGCCTCGATCAGGTGAATAGACCGATCCTGCCCCAGACGTTCCTTCACTCTCTGCTGAAGCTGGACAAAATCGATCATCGTGACCTCATTCCGCGCGGCCGCACAGCCACGCACGCATACCGATTATATGATTCCCTTGCGGATATTGGTAAGCTTTCCCCTGAGACGGAGTATGGCTTTGGTATGGAGCTGGGAAACCCGGGATTCGGTTACCTCCAACACCTGGCCTATTTCTTTCAGGGTTAAATCTTCGTAGTAGTACAGAACAAGAATCTTCTTTTCCTTGTCGGGCAGTTCGTTGATGGCGCTGATGATGACCCTGCGGATTTCTTCCTTCTCGACGATAATATCCGGATTTAGGCTTGCAGGAGATTCTATGCTGGCCTCGATCGTCACCTTGTCGTTATCATCCCCCGAGAACCAGACATCATTCAGGGACAGGATTGACGTAGTCGAAATCTTCATCATGGTTTTGGCGAATTCTTCCTCGTTCATCCCGAGCGAACCGGCGATCTCCTGATCCGTGGCGGTACGGCCTAGCTGGGCTTCCAGGGTCCCGATCGCCTCTTCCACCTCCCGGGTCTTCTGCCTGACAGAACGGGGCACCCAATCTATAGAACGAAGCTCGTCAAAGATCGCCCCCCGTATCCGGGTTACGGCGTAAGTTTTGAACTTTACCCCCTTGTCGGGATCAAACTTGTCAATCGCATCTAAAAGGCCAAATACCCCAAATCCCACCAAATCATCAAATTCAACATTGTGGGGCATACCCACCGCGACTTTCCCGGCCACATACTTGACCAGGGGAGCGTATTGTTTTACAAAGATCTCCCGAATTTTCGGGTCCCTGTTCTGGCGGTAATTGATCCAGAGTTCATCTTCCGTTTTTTGCTCCGGGGAACAATCCTTTTGACCGTTCCCGAGGACCTTCGCCATACTCATTCCTTATCCAGTGGTATTTTCCATCCCCCCACACCCGGGTAAGACAGATCACTGTTCATCTCGTTTTATTACGGTCTGTATAGCCTGCGCTATTTGTTTGGGCGGGAAATCCCCCTCCATCTCGACGGGCTTGTTACCCTTATAATACCGCGAGGAAGGATCCGGCTCCTGACCGGTCACCGAAAGCCGGAACACATCCTCCGTTTGGCCGGTCGTTTCAACCCCTGCCCCGTCCGTCCCGGTCTCTCTGGTTGAAGCCAAAAAAGCCTGGGACATAGCCTCGAAATCCGGCAAAACATCCACAGAAGAGCCGCCTTCGGGAAGAGCCGCATCCTCGCGCAACACCGGCCGGGGCGAAAGTCCTACGCCGTCTGTCCGCATCGCCCGGGATTCGGCCTGGAAATCAGAGACACTTCCCTTTTCATTATAACCATCTTTGCCGCTCTGATCCAGAGCCGGAACAGAAGGGGGTACACCGTCAGGCGAATCCTCGCCTGACGGCGTGCCTGACGGCGTGCCTGACGGCGTGCCTGACGGCGTGCCTAAACCGGACAGGTCCCCGGATTCGGGAAACGGCGTCGCGACGGAACCAGCCGGTGCGGCGCCAAAATCAAGCGGCGCTCCGCCGATGCCGCCCTGATCGCCGCCGATGCCGTCGTCGTATGAAAAGCGCTCGCTGCTCAAATCGGGTTCCGCAACGGAACCGCCGTCCCCATCGTCCTGGCCTTGCCGTGATCCCAGGCTTTCAAGCCCCGCTTCGCCCCCGAGCATGGCCGCGGGCCCGCCTTCGGTAATATTTACCCTGGATCCGGGGCGATAGTCCCCGTTCGGCTGCAGGTCGAAATCCAGAAGTTCCGGGAGAAACCGGCGTATTATGACGAGGAGTACATTGACCAGAATGAAGAAAAAAACGGCGAGGATAAGGGCCCGCACGAAGGCAAAAGCCCCGTTCCCGGAAATGAGTCCGATGATCAGGGAAAAGACAAAACCAAACACCGCGGCGATACCGCCTATTTTCGAATTCATGATCTGCCCTTAGGAGGCGTCCCGGCCGAATATCCGTTTGAGCATGTTACCGAACCCTCCCGTATTCTTGACATCGCTCTTTTCCATGCGGCCGACTATGTGCTGAACGCACTGGGACGCCTTGCACCTTGGATCGATCACCATGAAGGGCTTCTGCCTGAGTACCGCATGGGAGACCGTAGTATCATCGTAAATAAAACCCAAATATTCCACCTTGAGGTTCAAAAATTGCCCCGCGATACCGGTCATGCGGTCCGCCACCTTTTTCGCCTCTGCCACGGATTTGGCCCGGTTCACCACCAGTTTAAGCCCCATGTTGAGGCTGTCAATTTCGGTGGCGATAATTTTGATGATTCCGTAGGCGTCGGTAATCGCCGTCGGTTCCGGGGTGGTTATTATTACCGCGTCATCGGCGGCGGCGATAAAATCAAGCACATTGCTTGAAACGCCCGCCGAAGTATCGATAATGATGATGTCCGCGCTGGAAAGGGTGTTCAGCTCTTCAATGAAATTTTGCCGTTCCTCCTCGGAAAGATTGGCTATTTTGGAAAAACCGGAAGCGCCGGCGACAATGGAAATACCGTATTCGGTATCTACCATGATTTCCCGCATGGTTTTTTGCTTGCGGATCACATGGTAAAGATTGAATTTGGGGATCATATTGAGAATCACGTTTACGTTGGCCAGTCCCAGGTCGGCGTCCATAACCACGACTTTTTTCCCCAGGCGGGCGTAGGCTAACGCCATATTGACGGAGACATTGGTTTTCCCCACGCCGCCCTTTCCGCTTGTAATGGTAACGATCCGGGTTTTTTTCCCTTCCCTGGCCTGCTTATCACCGGAACCGCCGCCCGCCGAGCCGGACTTCCGGTTTCGGGATTCGGAAACGGCGCCGGGCTGTGATTCCCGGGCGTCTTCGTTTTTTTTCCGCATCATTTCCCGCAGTTTTTCTGCCTGATCTCCCATCATTGTCTCCATTGAATATGTTCGGATTCATCAGCCGGAAAAATCGATTCAAATTTCATCCGGTCTACCGTAAAGCCTTCCAAATTGATGAGGAAACGCATTGTTTCCGCCTTCTGGATATCCTTGGGTACCTGCTGGCCTTCGGTGATATACGAAATACATTTACCGCTGTCCGACAGGGCGCTTATCACATTGCCCAGCCGTATCGTTTCGTCAATCTTGGTAATAATTACCGACCGGTACCCAAAAGGCTCGTACTGTTTCAAAACCTCGGTAATATCGCTTGACTTGGTGGTGGCCGATAACACCAGGTGGAACTCGGCGCCCGTTCCACAGGCATTGAGCATCTCTTTCATTTCGGCAAGCTCTACCGAAGAACGGGGACTCTTGCCTATAGTGTCGATCAGGATAAGATCGGCGTTCTCGGAGTTCATTGCGACGACCTCCTTGAGTTCCCGGAAACTTTGGGCGCTTACCACCGGGATCCCCATGATCAGACCGTAACGTTCGATTTGCTGCTCCGCCCCGATACGAAAATTGTCGATAGTGATCATCCGTACCGACAGGGGCCGCTTCCCGATTTCCCCCAGCATGTACGCTGCGGCAAGTTTTGCGATGGTGGTGGTTTTTCCTACGCCGGTCGGTCCCACCAGCACTACGATCCGGGGTTTGCGCTGGTACTGGTCTTCCCGGTAGATCCGTATGCCTTCCCCGATCCACTCCACCACCTTTTCCTCGACGGCCTTAAAATCTTCCAGGGCCTCAAGGGAAAATTCCCGACGCACCCTGTCCATGATATTCGTCCGGTATCGGGGGGTAAAATCGTTCTGATTCAGTATATTCTCTATTCTGGTCAGGGTGGGATGATCCTGGAATGCCGAAACCGTTCCCGCGCCCGCGGAAACAGAAACGGAATCGATCTTTTCCTTGATGGTCCTCACCTCGCTTAAGAGCATCTGTAAAGTAGGATCGTTTTTCCCGGCCGCCGCGATAAGCTTCTTTTTTTCCTCATCCAGTTCGGCGGAATTTAAGTCAATAGGTTTCCTCACCGCCGTCTGGGTAGCGAGGTTGTACCTGGGCTGACTTCCGGAAACAATTCCGCTCATTTCTACCCCTTCCCTGGAGAAAAGGTTGAGAAAACCGCCCCGTATCGGTACGGTTTTCTTGATCATTACCTTTGCGCCGTCTCCGTATTTGGAACGGATCTTTTCCATGCATTGGGTATATGTCGGCGCCTGTTCCGTAAAATAGTCCATTTTAACTTAATTCTCCTCAATATTAATTAAATGTAAATTAGTTTTCCGTCGTCAGAGACATTATGATCTCTTAACTTTCTATGCGTATTTCTCCTACCGCCTCCACCGTTACATCGTTCACGATTTCCGGAACCGACAATACCACCAGTTCGGGCAATTCACGTTCCGAAGAATGTTTTACCAGGCGCCGGGCCTGCTCGCTGGTAAGCACAACGGGGGTCCAGCCCTGCTCATGCATGGCCGCCACGGACCGGGAAAGCGCCTTGATCCAGGCCCGCTGGACAGGCGGGTCCAGGGCGGATATTACCCCGGAAGAAGTCTCCACCCGGGTTTCCACTATCTTTTGTTCCAGGGACTGTTCCAGGGTAAGTACCCGCAGCACCCGGTTCTCATCCGCGTATTGCAGGCAGAGCTGCCGGGCCAGCGCCTGCCGGGCCTTCTCGGTAAGGAAGCCCACATCTTTGGTGATGGGGCCGTAATCCGCCAATGCCTCCAGAATGGCAACCATATTGCGGATGGACACCCGTTCCCTGAGCAGGGATTGAAGCACCTTTTGTATTTCCCCAAGGCTTAAGGTTTTCTGCGCTTCCTCAACAACGGCGGGGTATTCCTTTTTCAGGGTGTCCAGAATGCCCTGGGTGTCCTGGCGGCCCAGAATTTCCGCCGCGCACCGTTTGATGATCTCCGTAAGGTGCGTGACAATTATCGACGAAGGATCGACGACGGTATACCCCGCCCGTTCCGCCTCGTCCCGTCTGTCCTCGCCGATCCACACCGCCGGGAGTCCGAACGCGGGATCCCGTGTTTTTTCGCCGGAGATTTCCCCGGTGACGCCGCCGGGGTTGATGCACAGGTAGTAGCCCATGCGTATCTTCCCCCGGCCCACATCGACGCCCTTGATCTTGAAACAGTACTCCGACGGCTCAAGCCGTATGTTGTCGATGATGCGTATCCGGGGTATTACCAGCCCCAGGTCCAGGGCGGACTCCCGGCGTATCGAGGTTATGCGTTCCAGCAATTCCGCGCCCTTGTCCCTGTCCACCAGGGGGATAAGGCCGTAGCCCAGTTCCAGGGAGAGCGGATCAAGGGGAACCACCGGCGACATCTCCCCGCTTTCTTCCCGGGCCTTCTTCGCGTCCGCCTTTGCCGCGGCGTCGGCGTAGCTTAACTCTTTCCGCCTTGATCTGTGAATCCTGAAAGCGGTAAACGCCAGCAATCCGGCCATGGGGATAAGCACGTACCAGGGAAAACCCGGAAGCAGGGCAAACCCGCCCAGCACTACCGCGCCGATCCAGAATATACGCTCGTCCCGGGAGAACTGGCCGGCGATTTCTTCGCCCAGGGTGCCGCTTCCTCCGCTGCGGCTTACGAGGATGCCGGTGGCGGTGGATACAAGCAGCGCCGGGAACTGGGAGAGGAGGCCGTCGCCGATGGTAAAGGCGATATAGGTTCCCAGGGCCTGGGCGACGGGTTCGCCGTGGATCGAAACCCCTACGATGATCCCGCCCAAAATATTGATGACGGTAATAAAAATACCGGCCTTTACGTTTCCGGACACAAATTTGCTGGAACCGTCCATGTTGCCGTAGAAGTCCAGTTCCCGCTGAAGTTCCATCTTCTTTGCCTGGGATTCCTCCTCGGTAATGCCGCCGGAATTGTACTCGGTTTCTATGGCCATCTGTTTTACCGGCATGGCGTCCAGGGCGAACCGGGCGGCCACTTCGGCGATGCGGGTAGAACCCTTGGTGATAACCAGTAATTGTACCGCGAGGATCACGATGAAAATGATAAGCCCTACCACAAGGCCCTCGGTGCCGCCGGAACCGACGACAAAGGTCGCGAAGGCCCGGATCATCCTGCCGTCAAAGGCCGCGCCCCTGGTGAGGATGAGCCGGGTAGAAGAAACGTTAAGGGCCAGGCCGAACACGGTGACAACGAGGAGCAGGGTAGGAAAACTGCTGAAATCCGTGGGCTTTTTTGTGTACATTACAATAAGCAGGATGAGCAGTGACAGTACCAGGTTCATGGCCATAAGCATATCCAGAAGCACTGTGGGAAGCGGAATGATCAGCATGATCACTACCGCCACCACCATAAAGGCGATGACCATATCCCGCTGGTTGCCGAATATCGCGCTTATTCTGTTGGACACCGGAGACCCGCCGGACCGGGCAATATCAGCCATACTCTATCTCCTACGCGCTCGCCCTGCGGCGCTTTTCGTTCAGGGCCATTACCTTGCCCAGGACCGCGGCAACCACCTCGTAATACGCGATGGGGATAATTTCCCCCACCTCGGTTTCCGCGTACAGGGCCCGGGCAAGCGGCTTGTTCTCCACAATGGGCACCTCGTATTCCCGGGCAATTTCCCTGATGCGCAGGGCCATCTCGTCCTGCCCCTTGGCGCTTACCCGGGGGGCGGGCATGGTCTCCCGGTCATATTCCAGGGCCACGGCGAAGTGGGTCGGGTTTGTGACAACCACATCCGCCTTGGGCACATTGGCGATCATGTTTTTCGCCATAAGTTCCCGCATCCGCTGCCGGATGCGGTTACGGATCTGGGGGTCTCCCTCGTACATCTTCCGTTCTTCCTTGACCTCTTCCCGGCTCATCTTTAAAGACTCACGGTAGCGCCAGCGCTGGAACATATAGTCTGGTATGGAAAGCACGAGCAAGAGCAGCGCGCAGAAGATTAAAAGCTGTATCGCGAGGGACGCTACCAGCGTTATGCCGGTCCAGAAATTCATGCGCTGGAGATTGGCAAGTTCCTCTATCCGGGATCGGATCAGGAGAAACGCCACGCCGCCTATTATAGCCATCTTGACCAGGCTCTTGGCAAAGTTGAAAAGTCCGTCCACGGAAAACAGGGTCCGCTGTAAATACTGCCCAAAGTGGGGCACGATCTTCGAGAAGTTGGGGACAAGCGGCTTTGCCGTAAAGAGGAAACCGGTCTGCACGAGATTCGCGAAAATGGCGGCAGCCATGGCAACCGACACAATAGGCAGCACCAGCCGTACAAAGTAATTTATAAACGCTTCCATAACTATCCCGTCTTTAACCGGGTCCAGTTCTACCGCCCGGAGAAAATAGAAGCGTATCATGTCCACACAGGTCCTCAGCATATAGGGCGCCAGAATGAGGAGCGCGAGCGCCGGGAACAGCAGAACCAGCGCCCCGATAAGTTCCTGGCTCTTGGCAACCCGCCCCTCTTCCCGGGCCTTCCGTATCTTGTACTCGGACGGTTCCTCGGTACGGCCCTCGTCTTCCGCCGCAAACCACTGCAGGTCGAGGTTCAGCGCGGCCAGGTATTCTTCCGAACAGCGGAAGTTAGGAGTGAGGGGTGAGGATTTCGTTTTACGTGTTGCCCCCCGGAAACCCGCAAACATCAATCTTCCACTTCTCACTCCTAACTTCTCACTTCTCACTATCATCATAAGGATCATAAGCATCATAAGGCGTCCCCTATTCTGCCCCCCATTTCCGTGTACAGGGTTTCTATCGCCCGCCAGCCGGAGTCGATTACCCGGCCAAACGCCTCCACCATAAAGGGCATGGTCGCGGCGATAAGGACGAAGGCCACGGTGATCGAGATGGGAAAACCTTCCGAAAGTATGTTGATCTGGGGAGCGGCTTTTGAAATAAGGCCGGTGGTAAGCGAGGTGAGAAACAAGGTTCCCAGAATGGGCAGGCTGATGATGATGGCGTCCAGGAAAAGCCGGGACAATCCGGCAAGGAGCAGTCTGACCGCCGCCTCCCGGCCCGCGGCCAGATTCAAAATATTGATACTTTCTATGGAACGCCAGAAGCCCCCGAGAAAGAGTTCCTGAAAGCCGCCCATAACCAAAAATACCAGCATGGCTACGAGATTCAGGTACTGGCCCATCAGGGGGTTTTCCACCTGCGACAGGGGATCGAAGGTTTCCGAAGCGCCGAAGCCCATCTGCAGGGAAAAAAACTGGCCGGCGGTTGAAAACGCGGAAAAGATGATGGTAAGGTAGAAGCCCAGGATGATGCCGATGATGGCTTCCCCGGCTACGAGAAACACAAAGGCCAGGCCGAAGTAGCTTGCGTCCCAGCCCGTGGTAAGGGCGGTGGGAAAGGCGGAATAGGCGGCAAATCCCGCGAGGGAAATTTTCGCCACCTGGGGTATCGATTCGGAGGAGAGCAGGGGCGCCGTCTCGATCATGGCGAGGGCGCGCACGGCGATGAGCAAAAACACCGGCGCCGCTTTAAGCAATTCGGTAATAATACCGCTTTCCATCGTCAGCCTCCGGGACGAATTACCGGGCCATTGCCGGAATCATTTTAAAAAGCTGTATCGTATAGTCCCCCAGAGAGGAAAACATCCAGCCGCCGAGAAAACCCAGTACCAGAAGTATCGCGATAACCTTGGGCACGAAGGTCAAGGTCTGCTCCTGGATTGACGTGGTAGCCTGAAAAATAGCCACCACCAGCCCTACCACCAGGGCGGATATCAAAAGCGGCGCCGCAAGCAGCAGCACTTCCAATATACCGTCCCGCAGGAGGCTTGTTACATCACCAATACTCAAAGTTCCTCCTCCGTAATCATTCAGCCGCCCTCACGCCTGCCCGTTCCAGGGGATGGGGTCTGTCCCTGGGGCATGAGCCGCCAAACCCGAGGTCTGTCCCCAGGCCGGGGGTCTGTCCCCAGGGTGGGGGTCTGTCCCTAGGTGCATGAGCCACCAGGCCCAGATCCAAGGCCGGGGTCTGTCCCTTGGGGTCTCCCGGGGCGTGGGCCGTCCTCACGCCTGCCCGTTCCAGGGGCCGGGACCTGTCCCCTAAGGCTAGGGGTCTGTCCCCAAGACCGGGGTCTGTCCCCGGGGCGTGGGCCGTCCTCACGCCTGCCCGTCCCAGGGGCCGGGGTCTGTCCCCGGGGCGTTGCGGGGTGTCCCCGCAGAGGGGGGTACGCCGCAACCGTGTGCGGCGTGGGGGGGATACCTCCCCCCCGGCTGAAAATCACCGTTCTAAAATCACCGTTATATAAAAGAACGGACTATCTGGTCCGTCAAAAGCCCCCAGCCGTCCACCAGGATAAAGAGGATAAGCTTGAAGGGCATGGAAATCAT
>JAITLF010000097.1 GCA_031278025.1 Treponema sp. | reverse complement strand
CAGGCGGGCTGGCTTTCCAGGGCGGCGGCGCAGAAAAGCACCATGCCGCCGGTGGTGGAACCGATGGTCTGGGGCATACAGAGGGCCTTGCCCGCCATGGGCTTGCCGTACAGATCGGGGTTGTTCTGATCCGAGCAGACGGCGGTCTTGTCCTTGAACATCAGGGCCTTCTGGAAACTGGCCAGCGTATTGAAGCCCCGCCTGGAAACCAGGTCCTCCACCCGCAGTACGGACCCGCCGCCTTCCGGGCCTTCCGCTCCGCCGCCCGTCCGAGCGGGCTGTAACGGTACGATAATCCTTCCCTTAAACTGTCTCATATGACGCCTCCTGAAATCGCGCCGGCCCCGCCGGAAATTTTCCGTAGAATTTCATCATCTTTATAATACCGGGAGGAAGTATAGGTCCGTAGCTTATTGGAGTTGGTGATCACCGGCATCTTGCCGCAGAGGGGGTTGTTCATGTACATGAGGGGACAGATGTCGCTGATAACGACCCCGGCCTTTTCGAGGAAGGCTGCGGCCGGAGTTTTCCGGAATTCCGCCAAGACTGCGGGCGCGGCGGTAAACACCGTGGGTACGGCGACCCGCTTCCTGCCGGCGTTTTCCAGGGCGGCGCGGAGTTTCTCCGACCAGTTCTTGAGCTGGTTTAGCGAGAGGTGGGGGCAGCCGATAAAGCAGAGCTTGGGTTCCGCTGCCGGGTCTTTCCAGATGCAGGGGTAAGACGCCTCTATCCGATCCAGTTCAGCGTCGTCGATCCGGTAAGTTTCGGCCCCGGAATCGATGAGGGCCGTCCCCTGTTCCACCGCTTCGGGGGTAAGGTTCTCCACGTGGTAGAGTCCGACCGCGCCGTTACTGGCGGTGGCGGCCCCCATGTCCTTGAGGTAGTCCTTCGCCTCCTGGGTCAGGGTTTTGCCGAGCCAGCTGTCGAGGCCCCGGATATAGGGCACCGCGTCCATCACCCGCATACCGATAGCGCTGCCCAAAAGCTGGGCCTCCGGCCTTTTGCTGGTTTTAACTTCCACTATCCAGGATGCCCTGCGGCCCTCGTCGGTGAGGAGGCCGAAACAGGGAACCCTGCCGGCGATGCTGCCGAAAAGTTCGATGATTCCCGAGTTGCGGTTACACCGGGCGCCGAGGACGCTGTTGGCGTAGACCACGGCGCTGCTCTCCGCCCAGGAGAGGATGTCGCCTTTCCCTGGGCAGTTCCCCACTTCGTCCATATAACAGGTACAGGTAAAGCCCTGATCGTTCACCAGCCCCAGGCTGCGTAACTGGGACTCGTAGGCGGCCTGTTTTCCGTACATCACCTTAAAGACGATCCGTTGCGGGAGGCTTGCGGGAACCCTGGGGTCCAGGGGCCGGGGATCCACGGTAAAGGACTGCCCCGACAAAGCCCCCTCCTGAATAAGGGAATCCATCAGGGCGAAGACGGGCTTCATCACGGAAAGGCCGAAGCTCGTTACCAGGTGCCCGCCGCCGCCTGAAACGGGAACCATCTTTTCCGCGCCGAAAGTTTCCCCGTACATCACCAGGGTTTTCAACACTTTGGCCATAGCCTCGCCCTTACCGCCTTCCAGGATGGCCTTTTCTTCATCGTTCAACCGCATTGCCATATATTCCTCCTCGCCCTACAACGAAAGCCCCAGCCGGTAGGCCGCGCGGGTGGCTTCCAGCACCTTGCCGGCGCTGAAACTGTCCCCGATATTGTAGATCTCCGGGGCGGCCTGTTCCCGTATGGCGGCGAAGTAGAGGGCGTCGTCCGGAACGCCCCCAACGGCAATAACCGTAAGGTCCGCGGGGAGCAGTTCCGTCCGTTCATCAACCTTGAGCTTCGGGGCCAGAGGGTTTTCCACATTCTCCGGCAGAATGGGGTGCCAGGTGATATAGGGGTCCGGCACGGTTTTGGAAACATTCCGCGCCACTTCGACCCCTTCGGCGCTGAAACCCGTAACCCGGGTACAGTTGAGGAGACGCACCCCCGCCTTTTGCAAGTAGTGGATCAGGTGGCCCCGGTTGGCCGTACAGGTGTGGTTCATTATGTACTTGTCCATCTCCACCACCGTTACTTCGCAGCCCTTTTCAAAGCGGAGCCAGTAGGCGGCCTCACAGCCAACCACGCCGCCGCCCACCACCACGATCCGTTTGACGCCGGAGAGAAGTTCCGGCTTGAGGAACAGTTCCGAAGCCTGTACGGTCCGGGCCTCGGCCAGGCCCGGCAGGGGCGGTTTGGCGTCGGCGGTTCCCAGGGCAAAGACGATTTTGTCAAAGCCCCGCACCTTAAGATCATCCACGGCGGCGGCGGTATTAAGGTGCAGCTTAAGCCCGTCCCGGACAGCCGCCCGTTCTACAAGCCGCTCAAGGTACTTGCGGTAGTTGGCCGCCTCGTACTTGATCCGGGCAACCCCGCCGGCCCGCAGCCTTCCCCCCAGTTCCGCTTCCCGGTTGAAAAGCTCCACCTTGTGCCCCCGTTTCGCGGCAAGGACAGCCACGGTGATCCCCGCGGGGCCGCCTCCCACCACGGCGATCCGCAGGGGCCGTTTTGCCGGCGCCGGTATCGCGGGAAAAACATGCTCAAAACCGGTCCGGGGGTTTACCGCGCACTGGGGATGGCCGCCTTCCACAAATTCGTTGATACAACCTTCCTGACAGCCGATGCAGGGGGTAATCTCGCTGTTCCTGCCGGCGTAGGCCTTGGCGGGCCATTCGGGATCGGCCAGGAGAGGCCGGCCCAGCATCACCATATCGCAGTGGCCGTCGCGCAGGGCCTGTTCCGCGAGGTCCGGATAGCCCAGCTTGCCCACCCCCACCACAGGCACCGGAAACCCGGCGTTGGAACGGATATTGCCGGCGTCGAAATATTCTTTTACCGTCCGGCTTACATCCAGGAAGCATCCGGGCGGCATACTCGAAGGCGGGTGGGGGAGCCACCAGTTGTCGTAGCAGCCCAGGTCCACATCGAAAATATCCACCCCCGCGGCGACAAGGTTCTTCATGTAGTCCAGAGTCTCGTCAATTACGCGGCCCCGGGTAAATTTTTTAAGGGAAGACGTGGCAAGCATGGTTTCCCCGTAGGTTTCGTTCAGAGCCAGGGAAAGGTCGATACGGTACATGACGGGGAAGTGCGGCCCCACCCGGCTGCGGATCTCCCGGACACAGTCAAGGCCGAATGCCTGCCAATCCGCGTAACGCCCCAGTTTGCGCCGGTTAAAGGCGGGGTTCGTCATCTGTTCCAGCAAATAACCCTCGTGGCCGTGGAGGTAGGTCCCGTCGAGACCGGCTGTTTTCGCGTCCGCCGAAGCCTGCCCCATGTTTTTGATGATCTTCCTGAGCCGGAAACCGCTTAAAGGCGCGCAGGGAATCTGCGGGATATAGAAGCTGGGATTCCAGGACGCCGAATTGGGCAGCTTGTGCATGGTAAGCAGACACTGGGGGTTCCCCACCCGTCCAAGTCCGGGCGTTACCTGGATGAAGATCCGGGCGCCGAAAGCGTGTACCCCCTGGGCAAGATCACGCCAGCCCGCAAACACCGAACGGGAACGGTCTATCCGGGGGAAATACGAAAGTTCCCCCAACTCCGTAATGGAATTGTCCAGCCCGTGACTTACCGGCACAAGCCCGGTAGTAATAAGCCCCACCCCGCCCCTTGCCCGCTCGTAGAAATACTGGAGCATCTTCTCGTTGGGCCGCCCCGTCTCGTCGCACATACAGATATTTCCCATCGGGGCCATAACCAGCCGGTTCTTTACCGTAAGCCGGTTTATGGTGATTGGCGAAAACATCGAATTGTAGGGATAAAGCTCCCTGGTCATCGCCGCCCTGTCCAGGGCCCCCTCTTTGAGGAACCAGTCCCCGTAACCGTCCACCCACCGTTGTACCTTCGCGTCTGTCTTCATTGTCGCCTCCTCTCAAAGCGTAAAAACCATTATACACCCG
>JAITLF010000086.1 GCA_031278025.1 Treponema sp. | reverse complement strand
GGGGATATCCCCCGAAGTTCCGGGGATACCCCCCGAAGTTCCGGGGATATCCCCCGAAGTTCCGGGGATAACCCCCGAAGTTGCGGGGATATCCCCCGAAGTTCCGGGGATATCCCCCGCGTTTGCGGGGATATCCCCGCGCTCCGTGGGGTGCTGCCCGGACCCGACGGGGCGCTGCCCCGCCGGGGTCCGGGCGGAGCCCCGCCGGGTGCGGGGGGTTATTGTTCAAATCTATTGAAACAGGAGTTAGATACATGAAGATTACACGGGTTATATGCGCGCCGGGGCGGACGGGGTTTTTCTTCGACGACCAGCGGGCAATTAAAAAGGGCGCCGCGATGGACGGCGCGCGCTACAAGGGGGCGCCGGTAACCGCGGGGTTCAGCGCGGTGCGTCAGGCCGGCGAAGCGGTCTCGGTGATGCTGGTTCTGGAAGACGGGCAAATC
This sequence comes from Treponema sp., assembly GCA_031278025.1. The sequence continues at coordinate 5,414 of JAITLF010000086.1, read as the reverse complement.
GCCTACGGCGACTGCGCGGCGGTTCAATATTCCGGGGCGGGCGGCAGGGATCCCCTCTTTTTGGCTAAGGATTTTATTCCGGTTATCGAAAAACACATCGCCCCCTTCCTTGCCGGCCAAGAGGCGGACTGCTTCCGCCGCCTGGCCGCCGCCCTTGAGGAGCTTAGGGTAGACGGCAAGCGGCTCCATACCGCCATCCGCTACGGCGTTTCCCAGGCGATTCTGGACGCGGTTGCCAAGGCGAACAAGAAGCTCATGTGCCGGATCATCGCCACCGAGTACGGCCTCCCCCTGCTCCCGGAGCCGGTGCCTATCTTTACCCAAAGCGGCGACAGCCGGTATGACAACGTGGACAAGATGATCATCAAGGGGGCGGCGGTGCTTCCCCACGGGCTTATCAACAACGTGAAAACCAAGCTGGGCGAAAAGGGGGAACTCCTCCTGGAATACGTGGGATGGCTGCGGGACCGGATCGAGAAGGTCCGCCTCGAAAAGAGCTACTCCCCGGTGCTGCACCTGGACGTGTACGGCACCATCGGCCAGGTCTTTGGCAGCGACAACTACGGCGCCATGGCCGATTACCTGGAGAAACTCAGCGACGCCGCCCGGCCCTTCACGCTGCGCATTGAGGGGCCTATGGATAGGGAAGACCGGGAAAAACAGATGCGGGCCTTAGCGGAGCTGACCTGCCTGGTGGACCGGCGGAATATCCCCGTAGAAATCGTGGCCGACGAGTGGTGCAACACCCTGGAGGACATCAAATACTTTGCGGACAACAAGGCGGGCCACATGGTGCAGATCAAAACCCCGGACCTTGGGGGAGCCGGCGACATTGTGGAGGCGGTGCGCTACTGCAAGCAGCGGGGCATCGGCGCGTACCAGGGCGGCACCTGCAACGAGACCGACCGGTCCGCGCAAATTTGCGTACACCTGGCAATGGCCTCGCGGCCCGATCAGATTCTCGCCAAACCCGGTATGGGCGTGGATGAGGGCTATATGATTGTATACAACGAAATGCAGCGCATCATCGCGCTTATAAAGGAGTAAGTATGGCAGCTACAACGGCGAACACGGCTAACCCGGTGAAGGAGGAATTCCGCATTCTTTCCGCCACCGCGATTCTCGGCTACGGCTTTCCGACGGCCTCGTTTGAGGCGGGCATGGCCCGCAAGCCCCACCTTATCGCGGTGGACGCGGGTTCTACCGATCCCGGCCCCTATTACCTGGGAGCGGGAGTCTCGTTTACCAACCGCGGCGCGGTAAAGCGGGACCTGGAACTGATGCTTAACGCGGGGGTTCCCAACAAGATACCCGTGGTGATTGGTACCGCCGGCGGATCCGGGGCGGACCCGCATCTGGCCTGGTGCCGGGAAATCATCGAGGAGATTGCACGGGAGAACAACCTTCATTTCAAGATGGCGGTGATCCACGCGGAGCTTGAAAAATCCTTTGTGGCGGAGGCGTTCAGGCAGGGGAAGATACGCCCGCTGGAACCTGCCCCGGCCCTGACGGAAGGCGAGATTAACGCCAGCGCCCACATCGTGGCTCAGATGGGGCTGGAGCCGTTTCTGGCGGCCCTGGACGAAGGGGTTGACGTGATCCTCGCGGGCAGGACCTACGATCCGGTTTGCTTTGCCGCCCTTCCTATCAAACAGGGCTATGACCGGGCCCTCTCCCTCCATCTGGGGAAGATCCTGGAGTGCGCTTCCATCTGCGCCGCTCCCGGCAGCGGCTCGGACTGCATGTTCGGCTGCATCGGGGAAGATTACTTCCGGGTAGAGCCGCTGAATCCGGTCCGCAGATGCACCACCCTTTCGGTGGCGGCCCATACCCTCTACGAGAAGACCAACCCCTACATCCTGCCCGGTCCCGGCGGGTACCTGGACCTTCACGACTGCCGGTTTGAGCAGGAAACCGAAGCCATCGTCCGGGTGCGGGGTACGCGCTTCATGCCCGGCGCTGCGGGCGGGGAAATGGTCAACACGGTCAAGCTGGAAGGCGCCAAGCCGGTGGGTTTCCGCACGGTGTCCATCGCCGGCTGCCGGGACCCGATCATGATTTCCCAGATCGACGCCATCATCACGGGCGTGGAAGAACGGGTGGCGGATAATTTCCGCGGCACGCTGGAAAACTATCATCTGCGGTTTAACCTCTACGGCAGGGACGGCGTCATGGCGAATCTGGAGCCTAAGGCCGGTACCGGGGGGGGCCATGAACTGGGGATCATCATCGAGGCGGTAGCCCCCAGCCGGGAACAGGCGGATACCATCTGTTCTTTTGCCCGGTCCACCATGCTCCACTATGGGTACCCGGGCCGCCGCTCTACGGCGGGGAACCTGGCTTTTCCCTACTCGCCCAGCGATTTTCACGCCGGGGAGGTCTATGTGTTCAGCGTCTATCACCTTTTGGTGGTGGAAGACCCGGCAAGTCTTTTCCGCCGGGAAATAATTCAGGTATAACCGGTATACCGGTATAATGGAGGGATTACCGATGAAAACGAAACTGGTGGATATAACGGAAATAATCCGGAGCAAAAATTCCGGTCCCTACGAGCTTACCCTCGATCTGATGTTCTCGACCGTTGACTGGTATCAAAAGGTCTGCGCCGCAGGGGTGATTAACGAAGACCTGGTATGCAGGCTGTACAAAATCACGGCGGCGGACATTATCAACATCATCAATTTTGATCCCGCCAAAGCCGTCAAGGTAACCATAAAGCGGCCCCGCTGTTCTGGCGATATTGGCGAGACCGATGTGTACGGCGCCCAGCAGCATGCGCCCTTTCTTGATGTGGAATTCGATTTATAGGAGGCGGATACCATGGCGTATCATTCCGATCAGATGCAGAAGAGCCACCTGTACACCGTGTTTTTCGCTCCCCGGGGCTTTGAACGCATGGCGGAGTTGGGAAGCCAGATCGCCCAGCAGTACCTCAGTCCCTTTGACAAACTCATCGGGCTGGTGGGGCTTGCGGGTTCCGGCAAGAGCATGATGATTAAGGGCATGTTTCCGGGGCTTGAACTGGTAAACGACGATGACGGGGTGAACATCAGGCCCCTGCCCTTGCTTGAGGTAAGCGAAAACGACACGGGTTTTTATACCGCCCATACCTACCATGTGGACATCCACTTTGAGGCGGCCTTTACCCAGATGCACGTGCTGGCCGCCGCCATCAAGGATACGGTTACCCTGGGTAAGCGGGTGGTGGTGGAACATTTCGACCAGATCTACCCCTTCCTGGGCGGCAACGCCGATCTCCTTATCGGCATAGGCGAGGAGGTGATAATAACCCGGCCCACCCTGTTCGGCCCAGAGCCTGCGGACATTGTGGATATCGTGTTCAAGTCCCAGCCCATACGGCGGCAGATTCACAGCGCCGAGGACCTCTGCGAATATGTCCTGCGTAAACACGGCATGACCGAAAGATGCCTCCACTCGGATGTGCGCCACGGTTTTATCCTCAGCTTTACCGCGAAGCCCGACCTGTCCATAAGCCTTGAACAGGTTGAGCGGGAAGTGAAGGAGCGTATCGCCGCAGGCACCCCCATCTCGTTTCAGGACGATATGCATATCCGCATTGGGGAGGAATCCTGGGGCTGCCACGGTCCCCGGATGCATGTACGCCACGCCGGAGAGATTAAGAATTTCTCCCTGAACAAGGAGTTCATCACCGATCCCATCAGCGGCCGCAGCCTCCTGGTGGGGGTGGTGGGCGAAACGGGCACCCAGCGGATCACCGACTTAAACAAGATCGGGTAGCGGTATTCGGGGGGCCGAGGGGTCTGGGTCCTTTGGACCCTTGAACCCCCCGGCGGGACGCGGGGCAGATCCCTGCGGAGGAGAGGGAATAACAGTATGCGGATCATTGAAGCGGAACGCATTACCGAAACGGTAAAGCGGCTTTGTATCACGGCAAACCAGGAACTGCCGGAGGATGTGCGGGAGCGCCTGCGTTCCTGCCGGGATGGGGAGCCGTGGCCGTTGGCAAAGGATACCCTGAGTAAGATAATCGCCAACTTCGAGCTGGCGTCTTCCCGGCAGGTTCCCATCTGCCAGGATACGGGGATAGCTTGTGTGTTTCTGGAAATCGGCGCGGAGGTCCACATTGAAGGCGACCTCTACGCCGCGATTGACGAGGGGGTGCGCCAGGGCTACCGGGAAGGGTACTTGCGGAAATCCGTGGTGGCCGACCCGCTGAACCGGGTGAACACCGGCGACAACACGCCCGCCATGGTGTACCTGGATTTTGTGAAAGGCGACCGGCTGGGAATCATTGTCGCGCCCAAAGGATTCGGCAGTGAAAACATGAGCCGGATCACGATGCTGCGTCCCTCAGACGGCGAGGCGGGTATCATCGATTTTGTGGTTTCCGTGGTGGAAGCGGCAGGCCCCAATCCCTGCCCCCCCATCGTGGTGGGAGTCGGCATAGGCGGGACCTTTGACAAGTCGGCGTTGCTGGCGAAAAAGGCCCTGCTCCGCCCTATCGGGAAAAGCAGCAGCGCATCGTGTTACCGGGACCTGGAGCGGAAATTGCTTGCGAAGATCAACGCGACGGGCATAGGTCCCCAGGGTTTTGGGGGCGCTACTACCGCCCTTTGGGTGGCTATTGAAACCATGCCAACCCATATCGCGGGACTCCCCTGTGCGGTGAATATCAACTGCCATGTGGCCCGCCATGCCGGAGAGGATTTGTAAAGGTTGGGTAACAGGTACCATTTTACAGGCGGCAGGCAGCACAAGTTATGGCAAAGTCATCCACGCTTTACCACTGCCGGCAAATTCCTGGCTGCGGACGGCTGCAAGATCAAGCCTCCGGTCTTCAACCTGGGCATTCCTATCCGCTCAGAACAGGATGGGTTCAGGTGCGGACGGAAACGCTCTATCCGTATATACGGATGGTCCAGCCGTATACAGGAATACCGGGGCGCTGAACTCAAGGCGCGAGTTTTGGAACAGCCTCTGTATACTAAAAATTTGATAAACGCATTGTTATGGTTTCTTAAGCTTACTAAAATAAGTCATGAACTATAAGGAACGCCAGACAAAAGCGCCGGCAATGAACACACCGCCCCTGCAAACAAGCGCGAGAAGCCGCCGACCGCTTTTGCGGGTATTTTGCGGAAAAAGACAAAGCCCTTTATCAAACGAGGAGGGCGCATGAAAAAGATATATGCATCGCTTCCGCGGGAAGCACGACCACGGCTGGCAAAATGTGGCGGGGTCTGGAGCACAGCCTCTGTCCCCGCGCCATTACCAATAAACTTTCCACGACGGAATAATTGACTGTAGCCGTGATTTTGCGGGCTTGAACCGCGAAGCCGGGGGCTCGAACCCCTAAACCTTTTTCAATCACCGCCACCGCTTTTATTGACCGTCTCGTCTACAACTTCCATAAAGCGTTTTAATAGCTGCAC
>JAITLF010000402.1 GCA_031278025.1 Treponema sp. | reverse complement strand
TAATTCGACAGGGCTTCCTTTAGCGCCCAGCCGTTTCTGCCTTCCGCAAGACTCACATGGTGCCGATACCCCTCCCTGCCCATAAAATCGGCAATGTCCTGCATACGGGGATGCTCCATGACCACCCCGGTACCGAAGAATTCCTTTTCGATGAAGACCTTTTGATTACTGTATCATTAAAACCCCAATTGTGTAAATAAAAAATCTGAATAATCGGACAAAAGGTGCAAAGAAACGATCATGCGCCGCGGCTTTTCGGGTAAAACAACAGTTTTACAAGGCAAGCTCCATCCGCTCTATGATGTGGTCCTGGTATACTTCAAAAGTTTTAGAAACTACCTGGAGCAGATATGGCATCACGGCGCCCGTAAAACCCTGAGGGAATTTTTGCGCGCCGGGGAAAGAACGCCGGCTTAGACCCCTGAAACCTGTTTGCGCAACACCTCTATCTGGCGGAGAATTTCCTCCGGCGCGGGACCGCCGGAAATGCTCCGGGCAGCTACCATCGCCGCCGGGGTAATCGCCCCGTAAACATCGGCCTCGAACAGCGGGGAACGCTTCTTCAGTTCGGCCAGGGACCATTCCGCGATGCCCTTCCGGCCTGCGTCAATGCAGTCGCGTACCAGGCCGGCGGCAACTTCGTGGGCCAGACGGAAGGGGAGGCCCTTGCGGACCAGGTATTCCGCTACATCGGTGGCCTCCAGAAAACCGCCGGAACAGGCGGCCTCCATGCGGCCGGTGTTGAACCGGGCGCTTGACATCATCCCCCGGAACATACGCAGGCAGGACCGGACCGTATCCAGGGTATCGAAAAGCGCCTCCTTGTCTTCCTGCAGATCCTTGTTATAGGCGTAGGGCAACCCCTTGAGCAGGGTAAGAAGCGTAACCAGATTGCCGATAGTCCTGCCGGATTTACCCCGGATAAGCTCCGCGAAATCGGGGTTCTTTTTCTGGGGCATAATGGAAGAACCGGTACTCCACTTTTCGGCCAGATCGATAAAGCCGAATTCCTCGCTGGCCCAGATAACAATATCCTCGCAGAAACGGGAAAGGTGAACTGAAAGTATCGCCGCGGCCGAGGCAAGTTCCAGGGCAAAATCCCTGTCCGCAACCGAATCCATGGAGTTAAGGCTGGGCCCGCTGAAACCCAGGAGACGCGCCGTTGCCTCCCTGTCCAGCGGAAGCGTTGACCCGGCAAGGGCGCCGGCTCCCAGCGGGCACAGATCCAGCCGCTTCAGGGCGTCGCCGAAGCGGGTGAAATCCCGCTCCAGGGCGGCGCACCAGGCAGTCAGGTGATGCCCCAGAGTTACCGGCTGGGCCCGCTGTAGGTGGGTGTAACCGGGCATGATCGCGGCCGCGTGTTTTTCCGCCGTATTAAGCAGCGCCCGTATCGTTTCCGCAAGCTCCGCCCGAATCTCCGGCACCGCCCGTTTCAGGTTGACTCTGAAGTCAAGGACAACCTGGTCGTTCCGGCTTCTCCCCGCATGAACCATGCGTCCGGGCGCCCCCAGTTTCTCGGTAAGGATCCCCTCGATAAACGAATGGATATCCTCGGAGTGAAGGTCGATCTCCAGTTCGCCCGCTATAATTTCTTCGGCAATTTTGAGCAGTTCCGCGTCCAGGGCTTCGGCCGTTTCCCGGGGGATAATGCCCTGTTTCCCCAGCATGACCGCATGGGCCCGGCTTCCCTTTATGTCGTCAAGGGCCAGCCGCTTGTCGACACCAATCGAGGATTGAAACGCGAAAGCCTCTTCTTCGGGCTTTTCCGCAAGCCTCCCCGCCCAAAGTACCGCCGGCTTCTTCGAAAAAGCGGCCGAACCTTCGCTTGTTTTGGTTTTTTCCGGCAAAGATAACTCCTTCGCACCCACTCAGCCTGCGGGCCGCATCTGCTACTTCTGCCCCTTCCGCGCGCGGGCAGCGGGCTTGTCTTTCTCCGCGGATTTGGCTGCCATTTTACCGTTCAGATTGAGGAGCGATCGGACAAGAACCGGAAGCCCGTAAAGCCGGATAAAGCCCCTGGCGTCCGCGTGATCGTAGAGGTCGCCGGTAGTAAAACTGGCGATATTCGCGTTGTACAGCGAATACGGAGAATTTACGCCGGCGGCGCTGATGCCGCCCTTGTAAAGTTTAAGCCGTACCTTGCCGGTAACGGTCTTCTGCGTGCTGTCCACAAAGGCGGAAAGCGCCTCCCGTAACGGGGTAAACCAGAGGCCCCCGTAGATCAACTCGGCCATTTTTTGCGCCGCCTGCTGTTTAAAGGCATAAGTCTGCCGGTCAAGGCATATATGTTCCAGTTCCTGGTGCGCGTAGTAGAGTATGCTTCCCCCGGGAGTTTCGTAGATGCCCCGGCTCTTCATCCCCACCACCCGGTTTTCCACCAGATCGACGATGCCTACCCCGTGGGCCCCGCCTATCCTGTTCAGGGTCCGGATCAGCGTAACTCCGTCCATCTCCCTGTCGTTCACCGCTACCGGGATCCCCTTTTCAAAGTCAATTTCCACGTATTCAGGTTTATTGGGCGCTTTTTCCGGGAGAACCGTCATTTTGAGCATACGCTTCAGATCAGGTTCATTGGAAGGATCCTCAAGCTCAAGCCCCTCGTGCGAAATATGCCAGAGATTATCGTCCCTGCTGTAAGAATCCCTTTTTTTCATGGGGACCGGGAGTTTCCGCCTCTGAAGGTAGCGGATCTCGTCTTCGCGGCTTTTAAGCCGCCAGGTCCGCCACGGGGCGATAATCTCCAGGTCCGGCGCGAAGGCCATTATTCCCAGATCGAAACGCACCTGGTCGTTTCCCTTGCCGGTAGCCCCGTGGGCTATGGCGTGGGCTTTCTCTTTCCGGGCCGTATCCACCAGCACCTTGGCGATCAGGGGACGCGCCGTAGAAGTCCCCAAAAGGTACTTGTCCTCGTAAAGGGCGTTTGCCTTGAGGGCGGGCCACACATATTCTTCAACGTATTCTTTCTTTGCATCCACAACAACACAGGATTCGGCCCCCGTATCCAAGGCCCGCTGCTTTATAGTCTGCCAGTCAGCTTCCTGACCCACATCTACACAAACCGCGATAACTTCACAGTCCTGGTTTTCTTTTAACCAGGGAATAATCGCCGTCGTATCCAGCCCGCCCGAATAGGCAAGCACGATCTTTTTTTTCATGACTTTAGCTCCTTGGAATGACAGTATCACATTTCAATACTATAGCCAAGGTCAAGGATGGGATATACACAGGGTAATATCATTTACTTTTGTAACTATTCGGCCGCCCGCGGGGACGCCTTGAGATACAAGAAGATAATACCGTGCCGTTGGCCGCACATGAATTTTCCATCATTGCCGGACCTGAACGCGAAGCGGCGCAAGGGATAGAAGCGGTATCCTTTTTTGCCGCGGGCGAAAAAGATACAAGCGGATAGCCCGGTCCGGCCGCAGGCCGGATGCGCCCAAATTCTGAAGCAGGTTTTACGGAGATGCCGTCCGTCTTCCACAATTCTTTACTTTGTCGTATAATTTCTTAAAAAGCGGGGTGGTACACGAGGAGGAGCTAAATATGCTGAACGGGTCTTTTGTCGCATGGGACGAAAAATATTCAACGGGGATTCAGCTTATTGATGATCAGCACAAGGAACTGCTCAAGCTGACCAATGAGCTTTTTAACAGTTGTAAGGAGGGGGATCAGTCCGCCGGAAATACTTTTCGAAAGATACTCCATTCAACGGTTGATTATGTAAAGTATCATTTCTCCGCGGAGGAGAAGATTTTTGAAAATATTAAATACCCTTTGGCGGCGGAGCATAAAAGACAACACGAGAGTTTTGTTAAACGGGTGCTGGAGGACGCGAAGAGTTTTGAGGAGGGAAAGCATATAGTCCCGGTCAACTTCGCGAAGTTTCTTAAAGAATGGATACTTACCCACATCGCGATTCACGACAAGCAGTACGCCGACTTTATCCACAGCCTGAAACGCAAGGGAACACTCAAGGCGGCCGGGGCAGGTCAGTAAAAAGATGGATTGACAGACAGGCCCGGGGGCAGGGAGTAACCGTGCGTGCCCGCAGGGGACGGCTGCCCCTTTCTGACTTATATACAAGGTCTTTAGCACGAAGAAGAAATGGGTTGTGGAACCGCCCCCTTACTTCTGCCTGCATACTCCCCGGGCCCTTTAAAAAAGGTCGAAAATATGCTTTGATAGAGCAATGACGAAAAGCGGCTGCATCCGTAATTTTTGCATCATCGCCCATATTGACCACGGCAAGTCCACCCTGGCGGACAGACTTATCCAGAAGGGCCGTCTGGTGGAGGACCGGGATTTCCGGAGCCAGATTCTCGACAATATGGACATTGAGCGGGAGCGCGGGATCACGATCAAGAGCCAGGCGGTGACTATTCCCTACGCGGCCAAAGACGGGCGCGAGTATGAGCTTAACCTGGTGGATACGCCGGGCCACGTTGACTTTAGCTACGAGGTATCCAGGGCGATAAGTTCCTGCGAGGGGGCCTTGCTTCTGGTCGACGCCACCCAGGGGGTGCAGGCCCAAACCTTGTCCAACATGTACTTGGCCCTGGAACACAACCTGGAAATTATCCCGGTGATAAACAAGATCGACATGCAGGCGGCCGATATTCCCGCGGCCAGGGCCCAGATCGAAAAGGACCTGGGGCTTGATCCGGACGAGGCGATCCCCGTTTCGGCCAAACTGGGGACCGGGGTTGACGGGCTTTTCGAGGCTATTGTACGCCGTATCCCCGCGCCGGAGGGCAGCGAAGACGCGCCGCTTAGGGCGCTTATCTTTGACTGCCATTACGATCCCTACCGGGGGGTAGTGGTACATATACGGATCTTTGACGGCACGGTAAAAAAGGGCATGAAGATACGTTTTATGTCCTCGCTCGGCGAGTACGAGGTGGAGACCGTGGGTGTTTTCAAGCTTGCCCTGGTGGAAACTGACTCCCTTGGCGCCGGCAGCGTGGGTTACATCATTGCCGGGGTAAAGACCGTGAGCGACGTGCGCGTGGGAGATACGGTAACCGGCGTGGAGAGGCCCTGTGACGCGCCCCTGCCGGGTTTCCGGGAGGTAAAGCCCGTGGTGTTTTCCTCGATATATCCGGTGGATTCCAATGACTACGAGGAGCTCAAGGCGAGCCTTGAAAAACTGAAATTGAACGACGCCTCGCTTGTCTACGAGAAGGATTCCTCCGCCGCGCTGGGCTTCGGTTTCCGCTGCGGGTTTTTGGGGCTGCTTCATCTTGAGGTGATACAGGAACGGCTTGAGCGGGAATTCGATCAGTCCGTTATTTTTACCGCGCCGTCGGTCAAGTACAAGGTAAAGCCGCGGAACGGCGGCGGGGAAATTTTCGTGGACAATCCAACCGAATACCCCGACGAGGGTCTTGTCGAGGGCGCCGAGGAGCCTTATATCCGCGCGTCGATCATCACCCCTACACAGTTTCTCGGCAATATCATGACGCTCTGCATGGAAAAGCGCGGCGTACAGACCAACATGACCTACCTGGACGAAAAGCGCGTGGAGCTGATCTTCGACATGCCGCTTGCGGAAGTGCTGTTCGATTTTTATGACCGCCTGAAAAGTACCAGCCGGGGTTATGCGTCTTTTGATTATGACATTACCGATTATAAACCGGCGGAACTGGCAAAGCTTGACATACTCCTCAACGGAAAGCCGGTAGACGCCCTGTCGCAGCTTGTGTTCCGGGGAAACGCCTACAACCGGGCGCGGGTCGTGTGCGAGCGCCTGCGTGACGAGATTCCCCGGCAGCAGTTCAAGATACCGATTCAGGGCGCCATCGGCAGCCAGATCATCGCCCGCGAAACGGTGAACGCGCTGCGCAAGGATGTGCTTGCCAAGTGCTACGGCGGCGACATTACCCGCAAGCGCAAGCTGTTGGAAAAGCAGAAAGAGGGCAAGAAGCGGATGAAACTTGTCGGCGATGTGGAACTGCCCCAGAGCGCCTTCCTCGCCGTCCTTAAAACAAAGGACGAATAGGCCGCCCGGACGGGCCGGTGCCCGCTTGCCGCCGCCGCGCAGTAACAGCCCCCTTAAAAACTTGATTTTACGGATACTTCACTATAGTATTTAATAAAGATGAAATATATGACAAGATCCCGTGTTTTACGGTTTGCTTTATGCGCGCTGATCCTGTTTCCGGCGTTTGTTTTTGCCCAGCCGGTTGACAGGGAGGAACTGGGCGCGGCCGGTTCCGCTTCGGTAGACTTTATCAATTACGAGGGGCCCTACGCCCGTATCGAAACCCGTAACCAGATACTGGGAATCGGGACTACGCTGGGCGCGGCGGCCAATGCGGGAAGCGCGGGCACAACGCGCCACGGAACCGCGAACCGCTATTTTGTGATCCACTCGATAAGCGATCCCGAGGGCGACAGGCTCGATGCGGACATTTTCGGCCTTGGGGTGGATGTAGGGGTCGATCATATACGGAATCTCAGGCTCATTATCCGGGGCTACCTGGAATCGGCCTACAGTTATTCGGAGGGAGACGCCTCGCTTTTGGCGGAGTACATTACCATTTACAACGCGGTTTTTCGGGGAAACTGGGATTATTTCGGCGGCAGGTATAAAACCGCTGTCATTCAGTATGTGGACCGGGAGAAGGCCGGGTTATCGGTGCGTTTCGACGAATGGCCGGGCCGTACCCATATGCTCATCCCCCTGAACCTGGGAAGATCCGGATCCCTGAGCGCCATCGACACTTCCTCCCTCACCCGGCCCGAAGTTATT
>JAITLF010000378.1 GCA_031278025.1 Treponema sp. | reverse complement strand
CCGTTCCATTGACTTGGCCCGCACGTTCCCGGAAGGCGGCCCGACGGCTTCCTTCTCGCCTGTGGTGTATCCGGGTATTTTGAATTTGCCTTCCGCCACCTTTTCCAGATACCGCCTTGCTATTTTGGCCCGCTCAATCACGGCGTCCCCGCCCGGATCGGAATCCAGCGCTCCCGCGCTTATGATTAGGTTGGCGCAGGCAATGTCAACACAGTATTTCCTGATGGTTGACGGCATTCTGGCAAGCGGCACGGCATCCCCGCCCGATAACAGGCAGCCGTCAATTTCGGCTCCCGCATCGTAGACAGCCTTATCCGCCCTGCCGGGGTCAACGCGGCTCCACGCGCTGATACGGTCTTCGCCCAGGGCGAGCGCATTAAACATTCTTAGGGAGCAGCCGCCACAGGTTCCCTTACCGCCGCCGGCGGCTACGGCGGCAACAGCGGTGGCAACGGCGCCTCGCCAGACTTCATCATGATGTCCGGCGCGGTTTCTGGCGGCGGTACCGGCGGTACTACCGGCAGCTGACGGCGGCGGGGCCTGCGGCGTGTAAATCCGGGTTTACGGCGTGCAAACCCGGATTTTTGCGCTGGGGAAAAGTGTTTTTGCGCTGGGGAAAAGTGTTTTTGCGCCGCGCAAAAGTGTTTTTGCGCTGGGGAAAAATGTTTTTGCGCAGCGCAACCCCGGGTTTCTGATCGAAAAACCCGGGTTCCTGATCAAAAAACCGAAGTCCGGCAACACCGGAGCCCGGGCGGGGGTATTCTTTTTTAATGCGCTCGCCCTGCCCCCGCCCTCCATGCGGTGTCATATTCCGCGTGTTTCGGGTATAGTTGAGCGATCACGATTGTGGAGGATGCCATGACCCAACCGGCAGAAAAATCACCCCAGGTTACGGGCGGAAATCCCGCGCCCCTCTATCTTATAGATGCCTACGGATTAATTTACCGTTCCTATTTTGCGTTTCTATCCCGTCCCCTGCGGAACGCTAAGGGCCAAAACGTATCCGTCCTGTTCGGGTTCGCCCGAACCTTGATCAACCTTCTGGATGAGGGGGCTTCCCTGGCCAATGGCGGCAGCGCATCCGGCGGCAGCCAAAAACCCCGGTATCTGGCGGCGGTCTTCGACTCCCGGACCCCCACCTTCCGGCACAAGAAATATCCCGAATACAAGGCGACCCGGCAGAAGGCGCCGGAGGACCTTCACGCCCAGGTTCCCCTGGTGGAAGAGACCCTCCGCGCCCTGGGGGTTCCGGTCCTGCAGGCGGACGGCTACGAGGCGGACGACATCATTGCCACACTGGTAAGCCGCTGCCGGGTGGAAGGACGACCCTGTTACATTTTTTCCTCGGACAAAGATTTGCTCCAGCTTGTTGGGGAAGGCGTCTGGGAACTGCGTCCGGCCAAAACCGCGTCCGATGGAAAGAGCGCCGGCAGCCTCCCCTATGACTGTATAGGCGCCGACGAGGTTAAGGCCGAATGGGGGGTGAATCCGAACCGGGTGCTGGACCTCCTTTCCCTTACCGGGGATAGTTCCGACAATGTTCCCGGCATCAAGGGAGTGGGCGAAAAAACGGCGGTTAAGCTTATGGCCCGTTACGGCTCGCTGGACGAAATCTACCGTAACATCGCCGGAATCGAAGGGGCCATTGGAAAAAAACTTGTTGCGGGCAGGGAGAGCGCCTATTTCTCCAAGTCCCTCATTACCCTGGAATGTCAGGTCCCCCTGTCCGTCAAAAGCATAGACGAACTTTCCGTGGAAAACCTGGACCGTCCGCGGGGAGCGCGGGTCCTGCTGAGGGAAGGCATACGCCAGAGCGCCCTTGCCCTTGATCCCCAGGCGGGGCAGGCTCCGGCGGCTGCCGCCGGATCGGGGGCGGCTGCCGGCGCAGAGGAGGCCGCTGGCGCAGAGGAGGCTGCTCCCAATACGGACCCAGCCGGCGGCGTGATACCAGCCGGGCCGGACCGGTCTCCGGCGGAACCGGCGCTCCTGGGAGAGGGCAGGTACCGGCTCGTGTTAGACATGGAAGAGCTGGAACAAATCTTGAACCAGGGGCGGGCGCAGAAGCTGCTGGCCCTGGACTTCGAGACCGATTCCCTGGATGCCTGGAACGCCCATCCCATCGGAATCTCCCTGGCCGTACGGCCCAGGGAAGCCGTTTACGTGCCGGTGGCGGGCCACCGGCGCATGGAGCTGGAGGAGCGATCCCCCTTTGTCGATCCCGCCGGGGTACGGAAGGCCCTGGCGGGTATCTTTGCGGATCCTGAGATGACCGTGGTCGCCCATAACGCTAAATACGACTACAAGGTGTCGCGGGGCTGGGGCATTCCCCGGTGGTCCTGCAAGATATGGGATACCATGGTTGCCGCCTGGCTTGACGACCCGGAGCGGAACAACTACTCCCTGGACTCTCTGGCGGCCTTTCACTTTGGGTATGCCCCCCTTGCGTACAACGACATAGTACCCAAGGGAAGCACCTTTGCCGATGTGGACCTGGAGACGGCCGTCCGCTATTCCGGGGAGGACGCGGACCTTACCATGAGGATGATGCGGCTTCTGGAAGGGCGGATACGGAAAACCGATTCGGGGAAGCTCTTCACGGACCTGGAAATGCCCCTGCTTCCCATCCTCGCGGAAATGGAGGGGGAGGGGATCATGATAGAAAAGCACGTCCTTTGGGACTACGGAACCGAGCTTGCCAAAGAATTGGGGGATATAGAAGATCGGGCCTACAAAACCGTCGGGCATGAATTCAACCTGAGTTCCCCTAAACAGCTTCAGGAGGTGCTTTTTACCGAACGGCGGCTTACCCCCGGCAGGAAGACCAAGACCGGGTACTCCACCGACATGGAGGTTCTGGAAGAGCTGGCACGGGAAGACCCGGTCCCGGCGCTGATCCTGCGCCACCGCATCCTGGCTAAACTCAAGTCCACCTACGTGGACACCCTACCCAACATGGCGGACGCGGAAAGCCGCCTGCACACCAACTTTGTCCAGACCGGCACCGCCACGGGCCGCCTGTCCAGCCGGGAACCCAATTTACAGAACATCCCCATCCGGGACGAAGAAGGCCGCCGTATCCGTGAAGCCTTTGTCGCCCGGCCTGGCCAGGTCCTCATTTCCGCCGATTACAGCCAGATAGAGCTGGTGATCCTAGCCCACCTTTCCGGGGACCAGAACCTTATCGCCGCCTTTCAGGAAGGGAAGGATGTCCACTCCCGGACCGCCGCCCGTATCTTTGGGATACCCGAAGATGCGGTGAAGCCGGATCAGCGGCGTATGGCAAAGACCATCAACTTTGGGGTCATGTACGGGATGAGCGCCTTCCGGCTTGCCAACGAACTGGGCATAAGCCGTACCGAGGCGGCCTCTTTCATCGACGCCTACTTCAAGACCTACGCGGGGATACGCCGGTTTATCGACACCCTCATCAAAGAGACCGAAGAATCAGGCTATGTTTCAACGATCTTCGGACGCCGCCGTTACATCATGGCCATCAATTCCCGGAACAAGCCCGAAAAGAAGGCCGCCGAGCGGGTGGCGGTAAACACCCCCATCCAGGGTTCCGCGGCGGACATCGTCAAGCTCGCCATGCTCAAGCTGGACCAGGCCCTTGCGGAACAGCGAAGCCCCGCCAAACTCCTCCTGCAAGTTCACGATGAACTCATCCTGGAGTGTCCGGAGCGGGACGCCCCCGGCGCGGCGGCGCTGGTCCGGGAAGTGATGGAAAACGCCGTCCACCTCAAGACGCCCCTGCGGGTATGTGTTGAGACCGGGAAACGGTGGGGGGATTTCCATTGAAGGAAGAGATATGGGAGGGCCAGGGGCCCCGGACTGTGTCAAAAGTATAGAAGCAACGCCATCAAAACAGTAAATACCCTCGGAAAAGCGTGGAAGATTATGTTGACGACAACAATCCCGTGCGCGTGATTAAGGTATATATCAACGGCCTTGACTTGGCCGTGTTGGAGTTTTCCCGTCCGCAGCCACATGAGACAGGACGGCCCCTGTACGACCCCAAAGCAAGGAGCGCAATTTCACTACGGGGAAGCTGCGGGACCGGACAGCCCGGCTTAAGGCGCAAATAGGCGTATCTGCGGGAGGCGGAGGACACCGATGGGAAGGAAACCACTGCGGGCGGGGAAAAGACCACTGCGGAAATCCGGCGGATAGTAAAGGAACATGGTCATGTGTCCGATGGGAAAAACACTGTATCCGGCATTCCCCAGAGCCGGATAAGCTCAATGACTACCGTACACGCCGCCGTCATCTCAGGAACCGAAACCCATTCAACCCGGCTGTGGAAGTTCCGGCCCCCGGTAAAGATGTTGGGCGTGGGAATTCCCATCTCCGTAAGCCGGGAACCATCGGTGCCGCCCCGTATGGGTTTAAGGCGGAACTCCACCCCCGCGTTGCAGGCGGCCTTCTTCAATATGTCCAGAACTTCCGGTCGGGCCGCTATCTTTTCCTTCATGTTGTAATATTGCCGCTTCGCCGTAACCTCTACGCGGCCTCCGGGAAACTGGGCTTCCACAGCACGGGCAAAACTCGCCAGTGCCGCAACCCGCCGTTCCGCGTCCCGGCGCTCAAAGTCCCGGATGATAAGCTCCAGAGCGGCTTTCTCATGGTTGCCCGTGATCTCCATAAGGCAGTAATACCCGTAATACCCGTCAGTGGCCTCCGGGCTTTCGTTCCGGGGAAGCAGGGCGGCAAAGGATGCGGCCATCAGGGCGGCGTTCACCAGGCGGCCACGGGCCGCGCCGGGATGTATGGCCTTTCCGGTAAACCGGACTTCCGCAGCGTAGGCATCGAAACATTCGGCCTCCAGTTCCCCCAGGGGGCCGCCGTCCAGGGTATAACAGGCGACGGCTTTGAGGGCTTCCCGCGGGAATTCCGGAAGGCCCTTGCCGGTCTCCTCGTCCGGGGAAAAGATGATCTCCACCGGACCGTGCTCAATTTCAGGATGAGCCAGCAGGTACTCCAGGGCCGCCATGATTTCGGCAATGCCCGCCTTGTCATCCGCCCCCAGCAGGGTTGTTCCGTCGGTGTGAATGATGGTCTTGCCCTTCTGCGCGGCCAGGTCCGCTTCCGCCTCCGGGTCCAGCGCCAGATTGTCCGCCAGGCTAATGCGCCCGCCGTCGTAGTTTTCCACGACCTGGGGCTTCACGTCCCCGCCGGGGGCATCAGCGGCGGTGTCCATGTGGGCAAGAAACCCCACCGGCGGGCGCCCCTCTTTCCCCGGAGAAGCGGGGAGCCGCGCAATCACGTAGCAATGATCCGTTAGTACCACGTCGGGAAGACCCAAACCGCGCAGTTCCTCCGTAAGGAGTTTGGCCAGGTCCCATTGGCCTTCAGTGGAGGGGGTAGCCGGAACATGATGATCGCTGGTGGTTTTGATACGAACATAGCGCAGAAAACGGGAAACAACGGCCTCCGTTAGGGCGGCGTCGTTGGGTTGGGGAGTAAGAGTTGTTGTCATAGGATAAGTATGAAGGGAAACGAAGGCGCCGTATAGTACAGGCCGGGCGCATTAAACATTCTAAGGGTTGTTTTTTTGGGATTCCATTGTATATTAGTACCAGAGGAGCGAATGATGATTGATAGGTTAAAATGCCGGCCCCCCCGCTGCGGGAAACGGGCAATAA
>JAITLF010000324.1 GCA_031278025.1 Treponema sp. | reverse complement strand
TTTGAACGAATATCCCGCAATGCGGGTATACCCACCCTGTCCCAAAGACCGGGTCGGGGAGATTCCCTGTGAAAGAGGAGGCGTACGCGTCAACCAATCAATCATTATCCCCTCCTCTTGTATCACTCGCGAAACCATAAAAAAATACTTCCCCGGGGGATCCGGGGAAGCGCCCCGGCAGGGTTACCCCGCCAGCGCCGCTGCCTTAGCCGCGACAGCCTCCGCGTCAAGGCCGAAGCGTTTGGTTAGATACTCCTGGGTTCCCACCTCCCCGAACTCGTCCATGATCCCTATGCGGGCGAACCTGCCGCCGTAGGAAGCCTCCGCCAGGATCTCCGCGACGGCGCTGCCGAGGCCCCCGTTGATCTGGTGGTTCTCCGCGCTTATCACGCACCGCGCCTTGGCCGCTTCCGCCAATACCGTCTCGCGGTCTATGGGCTTCAAGGTCAGGATGTCCACCACGCCGGCCTCAAGACCCGCGCCGGCTAGAATCTCCCGCGCCTTGAGGCATTCGTTTACCATAAGGCTCCCCAGGGCCATGAAGCATATATCCTTCCCGCTCTTGAGGACCCGCGCCGCACCGAATCGGAACGTGTCGTGTTCGGTGTATAGTACGGGTACGGGCTTGCGGGGAAAGCGGATGTACACACAGCCGTAGGTTTCCGCCGCTTCCTTCACCAGGGCGGCGCAGGACCAGGAGTCGGAGGGTTCCACGATGGTGAGAAGGGGGATGGCGCGCATCAGGGCCAGGTCCTCAAAGGGCATGTGGGTTCCCCCGTTGAAGGCCGCCGTAACTCCTGGATCCGTGCCGACGAGTTTGACGTTCAGCTTGGCGTAATTGGCGGAAATGAAAAACTGATCGTACACCCGGCGGGACGCAAAACAGGCAAAGGTCGCCGCGAAGGGTATTTTTCCTACCGCCGAAAGGCCCGCCGCCACGCCCACCATGTTTGCCTCGGCCACGCCAAGGTTGACAAAACGGTCCGGGTAACGGTTCTTGAAGCTCCCCGTGTTGGTACAGCTCATCAGGTCCGCTTCCAACACGACGATGTTTTTATTCTTTTCCGCCAGGGCGGTTATGGTTTCTACATAGGCCGCGCGGATTTCCGCAACGGGCTGTTTGGTTTCCGGCATGGTTTACCCCCTTACCTCAAGTACGGCTATGGCTTCCCTGGCTTTCTCCAAATCGAAAACCATGCTGTGGTTTTTCTCTACCCCTTCAGCAAAACTGCATCCTTTCCCCTTGATGGTGTTCATCACGATCATCGAAGGCCTGTCGTTCTGGGCCAGGGCCTTCTCTATCGCTCCGTCCAGGGCTTCTATATCGTGGCCGTTTACCTCCTGGGTGAACCAGCCGAAGGCCGCCCACTTGGAGGCCAGGTCGCCCAGGTCTATGATGTCCTTCGTGTACCCGTCAAGCTGCTGCTTGTTGTAGTCCGTAAAGGCGATAAGGTTGGATAGTTTTTGCGACGCCCCAAACAGGGCGGCTTCCCAGATTTGGCCTTCGTCGGATTCGCCGTCCCCGATGATGACGTAGACCCGGCAGGTTTTGTGATCCATTCTGAGGCCCAAGGCTATGCCCAGCGCGGCGGAGAATCCCTGGCCCAGGGAACCGGCGGTCATGTCCACACCGGGGGTACGGTTCCTGTCGCAGTGGCTGGGGAGCCGGGTCCCTCCCTGGTTCAGCGTCTTGAGCCAGTCCGCAGAGAAGAAGCCTTTAAGGGCCAGGGCGGAGTACACCGCCGGCCCGGCGTGGCCTTTGGACACCACAAGCTGGTCCCGGTCCTCCCAGCGGGGATTGGCAGGGTCTACCCTCATACGGTGGAAATAGAGGAGGGCCAGAACATCGGCAACCGACATGGCCCCGCCTATATGCCCTGACCCCAGGGTCCCGATTTCTTCAATCGTCAGCTTCCGTATTTCCATCGCTTTTGTTTTCACTTGGTTCAGCAGGTCTTTATCCATAATTAAGCTCCTTTCAGTTCTCAAAGGTCTAGAAGGTAACGAGGACTCCTTGTTCAAACGCGGATTTACAGGTATAGGCGATCTCCGATACCCGTGTCCCGTCATAAACCGTTATCTCCGGCTTGCGGCCTTCGATGATACAATTTACAAATTCCTGAACTTCGTTTACATAGGCGGTGTCAAACCGTTCCAGGAAATTCTCACTGCATTCTTTCCTGACCCCATGACTGTCCAGAATTTCCACCAGGTTCTTCTGAGGCACATTGGCGATGCGCAGGATGCCAGCGGTCCCGATGATTTCGGTTTCTACATTGTACCCGTGGGGAGCGGTACGTCCGGCGAACAGGAAGACCATACAGTCGTTTTTGAATTTCATAAGGCAGGAAACGTTGTCCCCGTCTTTGTGCTGGCCGAACTCCGGATGGGCGTAACAGCCGCCTATGGCGTAGACCGTCGCGGGTTCTGAGCCAGTAAACCACCGGACCAGGTCTATATCGTGAACCGCCATATCCAGGAACTGGCCGCCTGAATGTCCGGCATACGCGATGGCGCCCTGAATAAACTTTTCCGGGTCCTGGCTGTAGGAGCGAAAAAGAAGGGGCTGCCCGATTTCGCCGGCGGCAACCTTGTCATGGGCGTATTTATAGGATTCGTCAAAGCGCCGCATAAAACCCAGCATAAACACCAGGTCCGGGTGGGCTTCCACCGCTTTCTCGGCTTCCTTACACTCGGCTACCGTAACCCCCAGGGGTTTCTCGGAGAAGACGTGTTTCCCAGCGGCCAGGGCGGCGGAAATCTGCCGGGTATGAAGCCCTGAGGGGGATGCCAAAACTACGGCGTCAATGTCCGCACTGGCGATAAGGTCCTCAAACACGGCAAACCGGAGCGGGACCCCCAGCTTGTCCGCCGCTTCATTCAGCTTGGCCCCGTCCACATCACAGAGGGCGGCCAGGGATGCGTTCTGTATCCGCGACGCGATGTTTACCGCGTGCTGAAGCCCCAGCCGGCCCAGCCCAACCGATCCTATTCGTACCGTTTTCATGTACACATACTCCTCTTCTATTCGCCATCAGGTATCAACATGACCTCCCTGACTATTCGGTCATGGCATGCCTGCGCGGAACTGTAGCGCATTTCTGCATGTTTTTGCAAACGTTTTCTAACATTCTCTACCCCCTTCTTTTTTTTGTCAACACTAATTTTAATATTCGCTGATTTTTTACGCTTTTTCTTAATTGCTTATCGTATAAAGAATTATAATTTTACTTTGTCCACGAAAACATCCCTGAATTTTTTAGGATCCGCTAAAAAGTCCTTTACAAAAAGATAAAGCGGTAATAGAATACGTTTATTATTAAAAACGTTTGCAGACCGGGAAAGGAACAGTGTGTCCTTTTTTTAACAGAGCGGATTCAAAGGAGGTTGTAATGCCTGAAACACTGCGGATTGGGGTTATCGGGGTTGGACGTATCGGCACAATTCATGGGGGAAATATCGCCCGGTTCATCCCACAGGCCAGGCTTGAAGGGATAGCGGATATCAAACTGACTGAGGAACAGGAGGCTTGGGCTAAAGGACTGGGAGCGCGTATCGTCTCCCGGAACCCGGAAGCTATATTGAATGATCCTGGCATACAAGGGGTGGTCATTTGCAGTTCTACCGATACCCACGCGGACCTGGCCATTGCCGCAGCCAGGGCGGGGAAACATATCTTTTGCGAAAAGCCCATAGACCTCAGCGTCCCTAAGGTAAAAGCCGCTCTGGAGGCGGTCAAACAGACGGGAGTAACCCTACAAATCGGCTTTAACCGCCGGTTCGACCACAATTTCGCCCGCATCCGGGAGCTTACCCTGGCCGGCGAGGTGGGAGATGTCCAGATCATCAAGATCACCTCCCGGGACCCCGCCCCGCCGCCGCCTGAGTACGTGGCGGGTTCCGGGGGTATTTTCATAGACATGATGATCCACGACTTTGACATGGCCCGTTTCCAGGCCGGGAGCAATATCGCCGAAGTGTACTCCTCAGGCGCGGTGCTGGTGGACCCCGAAATAGGCAAGGCCGGGGACGTGGACACCGCCCTGGTCGGCCTGAAGTTTGAAAACGGCGCCATCGGAGTCATTGATAACTCCCGAAAGGCCGTGTATGGGTACGATCAGCGGGTGGAAGTCTTTGGATCCAAAGGCGCGGCGGCGGCGGAAAACGACCTGCCCAACGCGGTCAAGCTTTTCAATGAAAAGGGCATTATCGGAGAAAAGCCTCTCTACTTCTTCCTGGAACGGTACCGGGAGGCGTTTATCAACGAGATGATTGCCTTTGCCAGCGCGGTACTGGACAAGAAGCCGGCGGCGGTAACCGGAGAAGACGGCCTGGAAGACATGTACGCTGCTTTGGCGGCGGCCAAGTCACTGAAAGAGCATCGTCCTATTATTATAGAAGAAATTCGAACTCAGTATGAGGAGACCTGAGGAGGTACCTATGCAGTTTCATCACAAACCGCCCTTTAACAAGGGTTACACTACCCTGGTTCCCAGAATCGGGACGACTGCGGATATGCTCATGGAGTTCGGCGTACTCTCCCTGGCGCCGGGGGCTAGCTACGAGAGTTATTCGGAAACCGATGAGCGGCTCTGGCTCCTTTCGGGGGGAAGCGCGGAAATAGCATGGGAAGGCCGGAAAGCGGAGATTTCCCGGCCCAACCTTTTCGATTATTCTCCTTGGTGCCTTTCAGCGCCCGCCAAATGCAGGGTATGCGTCACGGCGGGAAAGGAAGGCGTGGAGTTCTACTACTGCGCCACGAATAATCCCAAGCCGTTAGAGGCTAAACTCTACTCTCCCGAAGAGTGCCGGAGCGAGATGCGGGGTAAAGGAACCATGCGGGAAACCTCCACCCGGGTCGTCAGAACCATCTTTGACGATACGAACAGGCCGGAATCCAACCTGGTCATCGGGGAGGTGATAGGGGTGCCGGGCAAGTGGTCGAGCTATCCGCCCCATCACCATCCGCAGCCTGAAATCTACCACTACCGCTTCCTCCCGTCCCAGGGATTCGGCCTTACCGCCATCGGCGACACGCCCTACATCATTCGGGATAAGGACACCATCCTGATTCGGGACGGAGAGGTTCATCCCCAGGTAACCGCTCCGGGGTACGCCATGTGGTATCTGTGGGTGATCCGGCATATTGAGGGGGCCCATTACGGACCGACCACCAATACGCCGGTATTTATAGAAAACCACAAATGGGTTATGGGACCGGAAGACGCGATATGGCGGCCATAAGAAGCGAGGCTGTCCAAAACCACCACTCCGGGGGGATGGAACCCCCGCAGGGGAGTAGCAGGTGAGTCTATATTATTTAGGGAGTTTATAGCATGGGAAAAACAATGCGATTAACCATGAGTCAAGCCGCCCTCCGGTTTCTGGATAACCAGTACATCGAAGTTGACGGAAAGGAAATCAAATTCGTCCATGGAGTCTTTGGAATCTTTGGACACGGCGTGGTCGTCGGGCTTGGGGAAGCCCTGGCCGCTGGGGACACGTCCCTCAGGTTTTACCAGGCCAAAAACGAGCAGGGCGCGGGGCATGCCGCCATAGGCTTTGCAAAACAGCAAAACCGCCACCAAATGATGGCGGCATGCAGTTCCATAGGTCCCGGGGCCCTCAACATGGTTACCGCTGCGGGAACCGCCACGGCAAACCACATCCCGGTGCTTTTCCTGCCTTCGGATACTTTCGCCTGCCGCCAGCCCGATCCGGTGCTCCAACAGATCGAAATCCCTGCGGATTATTCCAACACTGCAAGCGACGCCTTCCGATCGGTGAGCCGCTACTGGGACCGGGTCCAGCGTCCGGAACAGCTCATGACCGCCTTCATCAACGCCTTCCGGGTGCTTACGGATCCGGCGGAGACCGGCGCGGTAACCGTGTCTCTGCCCCAGGATGTCCAGGGGGAAGCCTACGACTACCCGGAAGAATTCCTGGCCAAGCGGATCCACCACGTAGAACGGCGTATCCCCTCCAAGGGTCAAATAGAGCGGGCGTTGGCCCTGATCAAGGCGGCCAAAAAGCCCCTGGTCATCTGCGGCGGCGGCGTGCGGTACTCGGACGCCGGGAGCGCCCTTGAGCAATTCTGCGCCGCCGGGAAGATCCCCTTTGCCGAAACCCAGGGAGGCAAGGGCGTACTCCTTTGGGACAACCCCTGCAACCTTTCCGGCATAGGGACCACCGGCAGTCTTGCGGCGAACAAGATCGCCAAAGAAGCGGACCTCATCATTGCGGCGGGGACCCGTCTTGGGGACTTTGCCACCTGTTCCAAATGGCTCTTCCAAAATCCCGCCTGCCGCATCCTGGGGATCAACGCCGCATCCTTTGACGCCTACAAGATGAATGGAGAACCCATCATCGCCGACGCTAAACTCACCCTGGAAGCCCTTACCCCGCTTCTTGACGGCTATACCTCAAGCTGGGGGGGGAAGATACAGGATGTCCGGGACGAATGGAAGGCCGAGGTTGACCGCCTCTACCGCGAAGACTGCCCCCCTGGGGAGGACGGCACGCCCCTGCTTTCCCAGGCGCGGGTGCTGGGGGAACTCAACGACCGCCTGCTCCCTAAAGATGCAATCGTTGTCTCTGGCTCCGGGTCTATTCCCAGCGACATGCAGCGGGTCTGGCGGACCAGGACGCCCGGCGCCTATCACATAGAATATGCCTTCTCCTGCATGGGCTACGAGGTGGCCGCCGCCCTGGGAGCTAAGATTGCCTGTCCCGACCGGGAGGTTGTTGCCGTCATAGGCGACGGCGCCTATACCATGCTCCACACAGAACTGCTGACGGCGGTTCAGGAAGGAAAGAAGATCATTGTGGTGGTTCTGGACAATGCAGGTTTCCACTGCATAGACAACTTACAGAACAGTCAGGGCATAACCCACTTCGGCAACGA
>JAITLF010000320.1 GCA_031278025.1 Treponema sp. | reverse complement strand
AGGCGCGGCGTGGATGGCGGGAATGGCATTGGGGCTTTACCCGCCTACTTTGTATGACACGATGAAGCGCCGCCGCTACACCCCGCTTATGGACGCGCCTGAGCGGGAACACCGTCTCGTGGGCTGGCGGGAGGCTGTGGCGAAGGCGCCTCCCTGGTCCGCGTAAGCGCCTCCCTGCCGAGCGCAGGCGCCTCTGGCGTTCCCGGCCCCCCGCTTCCCGCAGCCGCAGACCCAGGTCTTGAACTTCCGTACCCAGGTCTTGAACTTCCAGAAATGAGGTCTTGAACTTCCAGAAATGAGGTCTTGAACTTCCAGAAATGAGGTCTTGAACTTCCGGAAATGAGGTCTTGAACTTCCAGAAATGAGGTCTTGAACTTCCGGAAATGAGGTCTTGAACTTCCAGACCCAGGTCTTAAACTTCCAGACCCAGGTCTTGAACTTCCAGACCCAGGTCTTGAACTTCCAGACCCAGGTCTTGAAGTTCCGGACCCAGGTCTTGAACTTCCAGACCCAGGTCTTGAACTTCCAGAAATGAGGTCTTGAACTTCCGGACCTGGGTACGGAACTTTCGGACCTGGGTACGGAACTTCCGGACCTGGGTACGAAACTTTCGGACCTGGGTACGGAACTTTCGGACCTGGGTACGAAACTTTCGGACCTGGGTCCGGAACTTCCGGACCTGGGTACGGAACTTTCGGACCTGGGTACGGAACTTCCGGACCCGCTTCCCGAAACGCCGGACCGCTCCCCGCGGTACGGGAAGGCGGCTCCGCTGTCCGGCGGGTTACCAATACAGGGAACCGTAAAAGGACAAACCCGAAAGCAAGATGGTTTTCAGCAGGCTGTTCGTTGAAGAAGCTGAAGGGCTTAAAGGGCTTGAAGCATCCGGCGCCGCGGAACTGCCGGAAAGGGCTTGTTCATACCCCCAGGGGACAACAAAGAGCTTTTTCAGCCCCAGAGACAGGCGCGCCTTTTTCCGCGTACCAAGCCGCAGCGAAGGAAGCCCGGCATCAAGCAGAATAACGGCGGCGCCGGCGCCTCCCGTGTCCAGGGACAGGGTATCCACGGCTTCTTCCCCGCCAAAGAGGGTTTTCTTTTTATAATGGATGGCCGCGGCGCCGGCGCCCTGAAAAAGGCGGACGGCGCCAATCACAACGCGGTACTGAAAAAATGAAAAAGCCTGGGTTAGTTCCGCCGCCCCAAAGCCGGCGTGAAGGCTCAGGG
Organism: Treponema sp.; assembly: GCA_031278025.1. The sequence goes on along the minus strand of JAITLF010000320.1, from coordinate 18,351 downwards.
AGCCGTTTAAGGCGTAGAAATGGTACGGGAAGTAGGCGTAATGCTGGTTTGAGGCGGTCAAAGCCCCGGCTGCCCCGGCAGCGGCGGAGAACCAGCCCAGCCGCGCTCCCAGGCGGAGGTTCCCCGTTTCCAGGGAAAGCCGGTAGCTGGCGGCGTATGCGTCCAGCCGGGAATCAAAAAGCCCCTCGCCATCGGCATTACGAATGCCCGCATCCATGAAAAGATACCGAAAGGCCAGTTCATGCCGGTTGCGATACCCCAGGGACAGGCCGCAGACGGTGAGCGCGGGAATCCTGGGCGTGCCGAAGAACCAGTACAGGCTGCCCCCGGTCCAGCCGCCGGAGCCGTATAAAAAGGACGGCGCGATGCTCCATTCCCCCAAACGCGCCGGCGCCTTAACCGCCGCGAAAAAAGCCCGCCCCCCGTCGCTGTAGACGGAGAAGGCTTCCGTTTCGCTTTTTAATACCCCGTGGCTGAAAAAGCCGCCGCTGAGATCAAGGCCGAACCGGGGCGTGTCAAACCTCAGGTTCCCACGGCCGGCGAAAACCGCCCCCTCCGCCCAGGGCAGGCTGGAAGCAGCCTGGCCCAGGGCAAGCCCCGCGTAAACCCCTCCCTTTTTGAGGGAAAGGCCGGTCCGCCAATACAGGGCGGCGCCGCCGTCTTCGACCCAGAGGGATCCGGCCCCCGCCGGGAAAAAAGCGCCTTCCTCCGCCGGAAGCGGGAAAGCGCCGGGGAGGAAGAGGGATAAAAAGAGCCCCAGCGCCAGGGCCGGGGCTCTTTTGCCGTTACACACGGCCGCGGTTTTTACTTGTGATATAACCCATACAGGTCTTTCCCGATTTTTGCCGGGAACAGGGGCAGGGGCAGGGTGTCGTCGTCGGGAAGGAAGCCGCCGTGTACCAGCACTTCCTTGATCGGATCAAGGTTGAGGATGAAGCCGATGCGGGAATCCCCGCCCAGGCTGTCCAGTTGGGTTTTGCCCGTGATCTCGAAGGGATCGGCCTTATCCGGGAACGCATAGAACGCCGGCGCGGCGCCGTTTGACCCGGCGGCTATCAGTTTATCGATGGCGAACTGGCCGGGGATGAACAGCTTGCCCATGTCAATGCCGAGTAAGGCGTCGTTGTCATCGGTGGGATACGCGCCGCCCGAAGGCTCCCCATCCGGCACATAGAAGGTCTTGCCGTCTTTGATGGCGCTTTTGAGCGCGGATAAGCCGTCTTTGATCCACTCGTACTCTTCCAGCACGCCCTGATAGGCCTTTGGCAGGCTGGTATCCTCGCCGGTAAGATGCCCATACGCGGCGATTGCGGCTGTCAGGGCTTTGTCAAAATCCGCCTTGGATTGGTCCATCATCCCGTTGTTGCGGTTCTTCATGAAGTTGTTGCCGAAGGGAAGATTCTTGGGCGAGAGCTTGGCGATGTTGTCTTCCAGCGTCTGCCAGTCGGTCCTCAGGAAGCTGATGTCCGTGTCCCAGTCGTAGGCCGCGACCCATTCCAGGCTGGCCTTAAAGAGGCGCAGGGAAGCGAAGAGGATGTCCAGTTCCGCCTTGCCCACAGATATATCGTCCCCCTCAAGGAGTTCCGAAAGGCCGAAAGCCGCAATAAGGCCCTCATCCACCTGGACAGACTGATCATACGCCAGGTTCGCAAACCGGGCGGCGGCGTTTTCAAAGCCGGCGCCGAACACGGAGGAGAGGATGCCGTCCAGAAGGTTGTTGAGGCCGTTCTGGTTTTTCTCCACCAGGTTGGCCATGAGGAGCAGCGGCCACTGGGCGGCCTGTAAGCCCCCGCCGGAAGTCAGGTTGTCCTTGTAAGCCCCCGTCTGCTTAAACCAGTCGGGTATGAACAAACCGGGCAGCTTTTCGTCCTTCTTGTTGTACTGCGGGGTTGTCCCGGCCAGGTGATAGGTGTAGGTGTTATCATCGTAATCCCACCAGTAATACCCCGCTGTCGGCTCCAATTCGTTGTTATCAAAGAACCACCCGTCCTCCGCTGGGTCATACCAGCTATAGTTTTTACCATCGGCATAGTACCAAGTCTTTAGGGTTTCATCGGTATAGGTTTCCATCCAGTCGGTGGTAATCAGTTTGCCGATGCTTCCGGGATAGGCGGTAGCGCCCAGGTGGTTTATTACCAGGTCCCGGACTTTCTGGTCTTTGGCAATGGACGCAAGGGCCCCCAGGGAGGAGTAGATCGTCGCCGCCGTATTGTTCTTGTCCTTCTGGTAGGCGGACTCAAAGGCGTCGATGGCGGCTTCAAAGTTCCCATTCGCCAGGGATTCGGTCCCCACCGCAACCAACTGCTCGGCGGTCTTGGGTTCAAAAACCGCCGTTACCGTTACGTTCCCGGCGGGCAGGGCAAAGCTGTTCCCCGTTATAACGGAAGGCCCGGAGCCGCTCTGGCTGTAGGTGAGGCTCCCCTCTGTTAGCCCGTACCCGGCGTCCGGGGTAATGGTCAGGGTGATTTGCGTCCCCGCCGTCCCATATTTGGGTTTCGCGGTGATGCTTCCGTGCTGGAGCGCGGCGATGGTTACGGTGTAGCTATCCGCCGGAACTGTTTCAAACACTGCGGTCAGCACTACGTCCCCGGTAAGGGTAATCTCCCAGGGTTCGGCGGCGCTTATGTCGATCTCTTTCCCGCCGGCCTTAAGCTCCTTCAGCAGGTATCCCGCGGCAGGATCGGCCCATATTTTTACCGGCGTTCCGGCGGGCCCCCCGGCGGGCTCAAAGCGCAGGCTGCCGTTATCGGACGCCTGGGCCGTTACCGTGTACCCGGTGGTTTCCGGATTGGTTGCACCGGGGCACGCTGTGAAGAAAAGCGCGATTACAAGAACCGCCGCTCCCAAAACAAATCTGTTTTTTCTCATCATTTTCTCCTTACGAAAAAATTAAATACCGGCGCTCCGCCGGATACGTTACTCGTGATCTTCCCGCGGGGTACAGCGGTCCGCCGCCGCCCGCGGAGAGGAGGACTCCGTATATGGGGTATTTTTGGCGCTATTTGGAAAATAGACGCTACATATGGGGGGGGGGGGGGGCAATTAGTTTCAGGCGGGATTTTAGTGAATCCCCATGGAGCGAACGGCCAATGTACCCTTCTCGATTACGCATCATGCGCCATTCTACCACAACAAAGGCCAAAGCGCAACAAATTACGCGGGGGCGCTGTCCCCGGCGGGGTTCGGGACAGCGCCCCGCCGGGACCGGGGCGGCGCCCCGCAAGCCCCTGGGGCTCTTCCTCAGTTTTTCTTGACATATCCGCAAAGGCAGGATTATCATTCGTATAAATTTATATACGTTTTTGGTACCTCGCGTACGTTTAAGGGGAGAAACGCCGGATGTTAGAAGCGATCAGAAATGCATTGAAAGAAACCTTCCCGGATTTGGAGGTGGAACTCTCTCTTGACGGACGGGGTATCCTGACCCTCCGGGGCGAATGCGCCGCCTGGGAAGAGGTAGTCGCCGCCGGGCATCTGGCGGCAAATCCGCCGGAAATCAGAAATGTGGTGAACGAACTTACCGTCCGGGGAATGATCATGCCCCGCACGGACTATAGTTCGTACCGCGCAATGGGGAGCGCCGCGGGGCGTATCGACGCGGTTGATGTCCTCATCATCGGAACGGGGATATCCGGCTGCGCCATTGCCCGGGAGCTTTCAAAATACAAGCTCCGCATCCTCGCGGTGGATAAGGGGGATGATGTGGCCGCCGGTGCGACCAAAGCGAACAACGGCAATATCCATCCGGGGCATGATGTAAAGCCGGGGACCCTCAAGGCGAAGCTGAATATACGGGGGAACCAGATGTACACCCAATGGGCGCGGGAACTGGGGTTCGACTTCCAGCGCTGCGGCCTTATGGGGGCGGTTACCGACATAAACCTGCGGCCCCTCCTGGAAAAGGCCGCGGAGGGCGCCCGTGCAATGGGGGTCTTTAACCCCCAGGTGCTCGACGGGGAGCAGGCAAAGCACATTGAACCGGGATTCGCCGGGCTTAAGATAGAACCGGCGGCGGCGATATGGCTGCCTTCTATGGGGCTGGTGGAACCGTACAAGGTGGCGGAGGCCCTGGCGGAAAACGCCGCCGTGAACGGGGCGCGCTTTCTGTTCAACTGCACGGTCGCGGATATTCTGACAAAAGACGGGCGGGTAACCGGGGCCCTTACCAGCCGGGGGATCATTGACGCGGCCTACATTATCAACTGCGCCGGGGTGTATGCCGACGAAATCTCCGCGATGGCCGGGGACAAATGCTATACCATCCATCCCCGCAAGGGTACTATCGCCATTCTCGACAAGAGCCGTAAGCCGGTATACCACTCCCTGGCGGGGGTGTTGGGGGGAAGCCCGCAAAAGAAGGGGAACCGCGAATCCAAGGGAGGCGGCATGTGCCGTACCCCGGAGTGGAACATTCTGATGGGGCCGTCGGCAGCGGAGGTTCCCGATAAGGAGGACCTGAGTTCCACACCGGAAGACCTGGCCTACGCCATGTCCCTGGGGGAGGAATACGGCATCGGTAACGGCGACATCATCCGGTTTTTTACCGGAATCCGTCCGGCGGATTACAAGGAAGATTTCTTTATTGAGGCGTCCCCGGTTACCGGGGGGTTTATCAATGTGGGGGGCATACAGTCGCCGGGGCTAGCGGCGGCGCCGGCGGTGGCCGAGATGGTCGAGGGGATATTCCGCCAGGCTGCGGCGAAAGACGGGTTTCCCCTGGAACGGAATCCCGGCTTCAATCCCTTTCGGGAGCGGGAGAAGGAATTCCGCCATCTGAGCAGGGAGGAGCAGGACGAGCTTATCCGCCGGGACCCGGCCTGCGGCAGGGTTATCTGCCGCTGCGAAAGCATCACCGAAGGAGAGATACGTGCCGCGCTGCGTTCGCCGGTTCCGCCGGCGTCGGTGGATGCCGTAAAGCGCCGGACCAGGGCGGGCATGGGCCGCTGTCAGGGGGGCTTCTGCCAGCCCCGTGTAGTGGAGTTGTTGGCCAGGGAACTGGGGACGGACCTCACCGGCGTAACCCTTAGAGGGGCGGGGACCAATATCTTGACAGCGGATACCCGGCCGGAAGCGGGTAAGGAGGCTGGGGAAGCATGAAGCGCCTGCGGACCGGTATTGCCGTGATAGGCGCGGGGCCTGCGGGACTCGCGGCGGCATTGGAAGCAAAACGCCTCGGCGTGGAAAAGACGCTCCTTTTGGAGCGGGATTTTGAGCTGGGGGGTATTCTTCAGCAGTGTATCCATGACGGCTTTGGGATACACCGGTTTGGCCGCCGTCTTTCGGGCAGTCAGTACGCGCAATACTTTATCGATCAAATCAATCAGATCAATCAGAGCGATCAGGAGGAAGCCTCCGGCATTGACGTACTCACCGAAACCATGGTCCTTGAGGTAACCCCGGACCGGCGCATCTTCGCCTGCAACAAGCAGGACGGGATACTCGACATTGAATGCGGGGCCGTCATCCTGGCGATGGGCTGCCGGGAGCGTACCGCCGCCCAAACCCTGATCTATGGAGACCGCCCGGTTGGAGTGCTTACCGCCGGGGCGGTACAGCGCTACATCAACATGGAAGGATATCTGCCGGGACGGACCGCGGTGATTCTCGGTTCCGGGGACATTGGCCTTATCATGGCCCGGCGCATGACCCTGGAGGGCATAGAGGTCAAGGGAGTATACGAGGTGATGGAACGTCCCGGCGGGCTAACCCGGAACATCGTGCAGTGTCTGGATGATTTCGGCATACCCCTGCATCTGTCGGAGACCGTTACCGCGGTCCGGGGCCGGGACCGGGTGGAGGCGGTTACCACCGCTAAGGCCGGGCCGGATCGCAAGCCCATCCCCGGTACGGAACGGGAGGTCCCCTGCGATCTCCTGGTATTGGCGGTGGGGCTGATCCCGGAGAACGAACTCTCCGTCAAGGCGGGGATAGCGCTTGATCCCCGTACCAAAGGGCCGGCGCTGGATTCGGCCTACATGACCAGCGTACCGGGGATCTTCGCGGCGGGGAATGTGGCGGCGGTATTCGATCTGGTGGATTACGTGTCCCTGTCCGGGGAATTCGCGGCCCAGGGAGCGTCGGCGTTTCTGAAGGGGGAACTTTCCGCTTCCGGCAGGGACCCGGTAGAGGCCGGGGAGAATGTCAGTTTTGTAACGCCCCAATGGGTCCGCCGGGAGAATCCTGCCGGGAAAACCGCCTTTTTTTTGCGGGTCAAGGAACCGGCGGCGGCGGCGGAACTGGTTTGTTCCACCAGGGGCCGGGTCCGTCTGAAAAGGCGGCGCCGCCATGCCGCTCCCCCGGAGATGCTCAGTTTTGAACTTGAACCATCGGGCGCCCTCTTGGTTGAGATGCGGCGGGATGAATCTTCGGGGGGGCCGGGGGGACACGTCCCCTCTGCGGGGCGGGGCGGGGCAGATCCCCGCGGCGCCGAAACGATCTGCATCGTCTGTCCCAATAGCTGCCGCCTGACGGTTGCTGAAGACGCGGGCATCCTGAGGGTTACCGGGAACGAATGCCCCCGTGGGGAGAAATACGGCATACAGGAATACCGCGCCCCCACCCGAATGCTTACCACTACCGTGGCTGTTTCCGGGGGAACCCTGCCCCGGCTCCCGGTAATAAGCCGGGAGGAGATACCCAAGGCCCGGATCAATCAGTGTCTTCAAGCGCTTTACCGGATCGAGGTACGCGCCCCCATACGATGCGGAGACGTTATCGTAACCAATATTTGTAATACCGGCGTGGATGTGACAGCGTCCCGCTCAATGAAAAGAAAGGAAGGCTAGTATGGACAAACAGGCGATTATCGGCGGATTACAGGCCCTGCTTGGCGAAGACCGGGTGCAGGCCGCCCCGGAACTTATCCGGAAGGCGTCGGCGGATTATATCGGCTTCAGACAGTATGAACGGTTCGACGGCAAGGATTGGGTTCCCCAGGCGGCGTGCGTGGTAAAACCCCGCGGCGTGGAGGAAGTCTCCAGAGCCCTGGCTTTCCTCAACCAAAACCGGATAGATACGGTTCCCCGTACCGGCGGGTCCAGCGTTACCCAGAGCATAGAACCCGAAGAAGGGGGGGTAATCCTGGACGGGTCCGGGATGAATGGGATCATCGCCCTCAATGAGCGGGATATGATGGTTACCGCCAAATGCGGAACCCCCCTGGAATATCTGGAGCAGTACCTGAATGAGCGGGGGTTTACCTCCGGCCATTTCCCCCAGTCCCTGCCCCTGGCCCACCTGGGCGGGCTTGTCGCCACCCGGAGCATAGGCCAGTTTTCCACCCTCTACGGGGGTATCGAAGACCTGCTGGTGGGCCTTGAAGTGGTTCTCGCGGACGGCGAGGTTATCAGAATAAAGAACAGCCCCCGCAGATCCGTGGGGCCGGATCTGCGGCACCTCTTCATCGGCAGCGAGGGGATGCTGGGCTTTATTACCGAGGCCACTATCAAGATATTCCGGTATACTCCCGAAACCCGGTGGATGCGGGCCTGGACAATCACGGGGATGCCGGCGGGACTTGACCTCATCCGGGAGGTGATGGTCTCAGGATACCGGCCTGCGGTGGTACGGCTCCACGATGCCGAAGAGGTAGAACGCTTGTTTGGCGATTCCGTTCCGGAGGGGTGCTGCGTCCTTCTTTTCTTGGCGGAAGGACCGGCTTCCGTTACCGCCGCCACAGGCCAGGGGATCGCCGAAATTGCCGGGCGTTACGAAACCCTGGACTTGGGAACGCGGCCCGTTGAGTCCTGGCTGAAAACCCGGAACGACGTCTGCTATCATCTGGACGAACCGGTTTACTACAAACACGGCGTTGTGGCGGATACCTGCGAGATCTCCGCCCCCTGGTCCGAAATCGGCGGGATCTACGAAGCGGTGCGGGAGCGGCTTCCCAAAGAAATGCCGAACCTGGTCAGCATAGGCGGCCATTCCTCCCACAGTTATGTCCAGGGAACGAACATCTACTTTACCTTCGGCTTTATCGTGAAAGACGGGGTAGAATCCGCCCGTACCGGTTACATGAAGGTCATTTCGGTGATCCTGGAGGAAACCCTCAACCGGGGGGGAAGCATCGCCCATCATCACGGGTCGGGCAAGTACCGCACCCGGTGGATGCCCAGGGAACACGGCAGTTCCTATACGCTCCTGCGGAAACTCAAGGAAGCCCTGGACCCCGGTTGCATCCTGAACAAAGGCGTTTTGCTGATCGATTAATACGATTAATAAGCCAAACTGATGAAGATAACGGTTTGCTTTAAGGTCATTCCCGAATTCGAGGGGGTGATTGATGCGGATTGGGACGATTTCAGCCTCTCTACGGATTTGGGCTATGTTACGCGGGTCTTAGGGTGCTTCGACGAAAGCGCCCTGGAAACGGCGTTGCGCCTGCGTACGGCCTGGGAAGCGGCGGGGGAAAAGACCGAATGTACGGCCCTCACCGCCGGCCCCCTTCCTTCTTCCTTTTGTAAAACCCTCTTTGCCGTCGGTTTTGACCGGGTACGGGAGATCTCCGGAACCGGTGTCCTGGAATTCCAGCCCCGGCGTACCGCAGCGCTCCTGGGGAACTGTCTGAAAACCGCCGGTTTCGATCTGATCCTTACGGGCCGCCAGGCGGGATACGCCGATACCGGCATGGTCCCCCTGCTCCTGGCCGAAGCCCTGGGTGTTCCGGTGATAACCGAAGTTGAGGAGATCGCCCCCTGCACCGGCGGCATTGAACTAAAGCGGGTAAGCCCTGCGGGCCGGGAACGGCTGCGGGTCCGCCTGCCGCTTCTTGCGGTGCTGGGGAACAGCCCCGTATCGGCGCTTAGGGCGGCGACCCTGGGCGCCCGGATGGCGGCGTCCAAGCGCAGCGCCGAAACCCTCCCCGCTTTTGTGGAAACGCCCGCTTTTATAGAAGCGGGCGTTTCCACAAAAGCGGTCCGGTTTAGCCGGGAAACGCGGCATAGGTTCTGCCGTTTCCTCCCCGGCGGCGCCGATCTGGCTCAAAGCGCCGCTGAAATACAGGCGGAATACCTGCGGGGGTGGGAACGATGACGTTTGCGTTTGTCCTGCCCCGGCCGGATGATCCCGCCGCGCCCCTCCTGTGGAACCTTATCGCCCCGGTCCGGGAAGCGGAAGACCGCGTTGAGTTCTGGCTTTTTGCCGGCGGTATTTCAGCTGAATCCCGGCCATCGGCCCGGCCGCCCGCCGGAGACCCCTGGAATATCCGCCACACCGAAAGCCGTCTTCGCCGGTTGGAACGGCTTTGTACGGAACGGCGTCCGGACCTGGTACTGCTGCCCGGAATTCCCGCCGGCCATGAACTGGGGGTACGCCTTAGCGCCCGGCTCAACTGCGGCTGTTTCCCGGAAACCAGGGCGCTTATAGGGGAAGGCAAGCGGCTGTTTGCCCGTAAGAAAGTCTGCGGCTCGAACCTTGACGGGGATGCCGAAATCACGGCCTATCCTGCGATCCTGACCGTCATCGGGAAAAGAGCGATTCCTTTGCAAGCCGTAAGGGCGCCTTTGCAGGTCGTAGAGGCGCCTTTGCAAGCCGTACAGGCGCCTTTACAGGTCGTAGAGGCGCCTTTACAAGTCGTACAGGCGCCTTTACAAGTCGTACAGGCGCCTTTGCAAGCCGTACAGGCGCCTTTGCAAGCCGTACAGGCGCCTTTGCAAGCCGTACAGGCGCCTTTACAAGCCGTACAGGCGCCTTTGCAAGCCGTACAGGCGCCTTTACAAGTCGTACAGGCGCCTTTACAAGTCGGAGCGGAGCCTTCTGAGTGGATTTTGGACTACGAACAATCGGAATCCCTGCCCTCCTCCAATCCCCTGGAAACCGCGCCGCTCCTCTTCGCCGCCGGGCGGGGACTGGGAAGCAAGGCCGCCTGCGACCGGCTGCGGCGCGTTGCGGCTCATTTCGGCGCTCCCCTGGGGTTCAGCCGCCCCGCCGCGCTTAACGGCTGGGGGGAGACGCGGGAGATCATCGGGCAATCGGGGGTCCGCTGCAGCGCGGAAGTCTGCATCGCCCTGGGAATATCCGGGGCCGCGGCTTTCATGACGGGGATCGAGTCCGTATCCACCCTGATAGCGGTGAATCCGGATAGGAACGCCCCCATTTTTCGCTGCGCGGACAGGGGGATCCTCGCCTCCGCAGAAGAATTTATCGCCGCCCTTGAAGCGGGAACCGCGGGCAGATGAAGGAAGATCGGATGAAGGAAGATCGGATGAAGAAGGACTCGGAAGATCATAATGAAGGAAAAAGGAAAATCGAATGACCGGACAATTTATCGCCGCTGTTCCCGGCTACCTCAGCTATTTTCGTGACGAGTCCCGTTTAGGCGGCCAGGCGGATTACATCGTGTTTCCCCAAGACGCCGCCGGCGCCGCCGCCGCCATAGGCCGCGCCGCGGATAAAGGGCTTCCGCTTACCCTTCAGGGGGCGCGTACCGGCATCGCCGGCGGGGCCGTTCCCCAGGGAGGGCTTATCCTTTCCACCGAAAAGATGGACCGGGTTTTGGGCTTTTCCGCCGGGGAGGTCCCTCTTCTGCGGGTCCAGGGGGGGGTGAACTTTGAAGCCCTGGGGGGCGGGGATGCCGAAAGCGCCGCCTTGTTCCGGAAACAGGCGCGGAAATTGCGGTTTCCCCCCAACCCCACCGAACGCTCGGCAACCGCAGGAGGCGCTTTTGGCTGCAACGCACGGGGACCCAATTCCCTGCGGTGGGGCGCGGTGGGGGATCATGTGCAGGGCCTCACGTGGATTACCCCCCACGGGGAAATTTGGCGCATCCAACGGGGCCGGTATTGTTTTGATGAAACCGGCTGCCCCCTTCCTAACGGCGGACGCCTTTCCTGCGATGCCACCCTTGCTCCCGGCGGAAGCCGCTTCCTGCATCCCCGTCCGGGGCTGGACTTCCTTGATTTTCTTGCGGGCAGCGAAGGCTGCGCGGGCCTTGCGGCGGAACTTTCCCTGTCCCTCCAGGCGTTGCCGGCCTCCGTCTGGGGGGTGGTTTACTTCTTTGAAGATGAGCGGCCCGCCCTTGATTTTGCCGAATCCCTTAGGAAGCGGCGGACGCAAACCCCCGGCGGGGAAGCCCTTTCCACCCTGGAGTATTACGACCAGCCGTCCCTGGAACTGGTGCGGAACCAGGCTTCCCAAAACGCGCTCCTGCGGCAGCTTCCCCTCATCGATCCTCATGCGGCGGGGGCCGTTCAGGTTGAGCTTGAAGGTGAAGATTCGGATGCCCTGGAATCCCTGCTGATGGAACAGTTGGAGCTTTTTCTGGCCGCCGGGGGCCGGGAGGAGGATACCTGGGCGGCGGCAAGCCCGGCGGAACTGGAAAAATTCCGCATCCTGCGCCACGCCGTGCCGGAGCTTATCAATAGCGAACTTGACCGGCTCCGGCGGGAACTGCCGGAATTGTGCAAAACTGCTGCGGATTACCAGGTTCCCCCGGAACTAGCCGGGACTTACCGGGAAGCCTGCCGCCGGGACCTGGAGGAAGCGGGCTTGCGGGGCTTTATCTTCGGCCATATTGCCGAGGGGCGGCTTCATATAAACCTGTTACCGGGAAACCGGGAGGAAATTGCCCGCAGCCGGGCCCTTCTGGATCGCTGGGCGGCCCAGGCGGTAAAGGCCGGCGGCCTTCTGGCGGCGGAAAACGGGATCGGCAGGCTTAAGCGGGATCTCCTAATCCGCCATCTTTCCCCGGAGCGGTTGGAACAAATCCGGGCTATTCTCCAGGCCTTTGACCCGCAGGGCATCTTAGCGCCTGTTGCGCTTCGCGCCTAAAGTGGTTTCTTCATTTGCGGCAGTTCCAAGACCCCGCGCCGGCGTTCCGAGGTCAAATCGTTCTGTTTTGAATAGAACAACCGGAGTTCCGGGGTCAAATTGTTCTGTCCCGGACAGAATTAATTAACCTGAGGTTTTGGAACAGCCTCATTTGAAAAGTCGAATGAAAAGTCGAAAATTGGCCGCAACATATGTATTTTTATTGGATTTTATGGTGTAGTTGGACGGTAATTAACCGAACTAACCGATAGAAGAATATGATGATGAAGAAGAATATGAAGTGTAAATTTTTCCCCGTGGGGGGCGCGGTAATCCTGGCCTTCCTCTTGTATTCCTGTTCCTCCGTTCCCGGTACGCGGGTTCCTCCGGAGTCCGTCCCTGTTGAGACCGCCGGCAAGGTTCCGGAAGTCCGTCCCGAAGTTCCCGGCGAAGATGCCGCGGCCCCCCCTCCTGAACCGGCCCTTCCTCCCGAACTTGCCGAACCGGACCCCCCTCCCGAAGGTGTGGAGGGCCTTCCCCAAACCACACTTCCCGATCCGGTGGTGGAAGAACCCCCGCATGAGGAAATCGCCGCGCTCCCCCCGGAGGTCCGTCCGCCGGAGGAACAGCGATTCCCCGAACGTCCCGAATTCCCCCCCACTCCGGAACGTATCATGGGTGTGGGCCGCATCCCGTTTTACGGGCTGGCCCTGTTTCTCCTCACGGTTAACCCCGATATTGATCCCCAATTTATTGAAGAATTGGCCCGTTGTTATACCGAAGAGGCGGCTCAGGAAGGGGTCAACCATGACCTTGCCTTTGCCCAAATGTGCCTGGAAACCGGCTTCCTCCGGTACGGCGGTCTTGTTACACCGGATATGAACAACTTTTGCGGCTTGGGTTCCACCGGTCCTGGCCGGCCCGGCGAACAGTTTTCCTCTCCCCGCATTGGCGTCCGGGCTCATATCCAGCACCTGAAGGCCTATGCCACCGATGCTCCCCTTCGCCAGGATTTGGTGGACCCCCGTTACTACTATGTCCGGTACGGTTCCGCTCCCACGCTGGACGGCCTTGCCGGTTCTTGGGCCGCCGACCGTGAATATGCCAAAAAAATACGGAACATTCTGGAACGCCTTTACGCCTTTGCCTTTGCCCCGGCTGAAAGCGGCATCCTGGCAAAAAATGGGTGATGGGTGAAAATCGTGTCAACGGCAGAGCGCAGCATAACTGCCGCTGATGGTTTCCCGCTCCTCAAGCAATTACCGAAAATATGTGAAATTCGCGCCTTCATGCAAAGCGTTTTTTTAGCGCACTGATCCTGCTTCGCAGATCCCCGCCGGTATAGTTGGCGGGGTGTTTCCTCAATTCGTCCTTACTCATCGTGTACTTCATCCCTCCATATTATCAGGGATGGTGCAATTTTCCCTGATATTTCTTATGGGTGAAATTAGCACTGATTATTCACAGCGGCAATGCGGTACCTTGACATACCAGAGTTATGTATTTTATGCTAGATAAACAATTATATATTGCTGATCAAATCAGCGTTGGAGGTTTATGATGAAAAAAAAATTGGCTTTGGTATTAATTACCGGTCTGGCCGTTGCGATACTAGGATGCGCCAGTACCAGCGATTCTGTCCCCACAGAGAGTTCTCCGGTACAGGGATTACGCGGTGTACCCCAGTTTGTGAATGATGCCTATCTCAAAGCGTCCGAAGATGTCCTTATTGGCATCGGGACATATAAAATCGGCAACGATCCCGCGAAGATATCTACCGGGAAGCCCTTTGCCGAGACGCGGGCTCGTGCGGATATTTCCCGCCAGCTTCAAACTATTATAAAAAATATGATTGTTGATTATACCGCTCAGAGCGAATTGGATCCGCAGGCTTCCCTTTCCTTCCAGGAAAGCATCACCCAGTCTCTTTCCAAGTCCGAACTGAGAGGCGCCAAGGTGGTTCAGGCCCAGACCGATGGGAACGGGCTCCTCTGGATAGTCATGGAGTACAGCAAGTCGGCGGCTCTTTCCGATGAATCGGTCAATCAGTCCGTTGCCGCCGCGAAGTTGGCTGTTCCTGTTGCTGCGGCGTTTGACGCGCTGTCCCGCATGGAAAACTCTTTTGACAAGGTTGCCGGCGGCGGGCCTATTCCCGTAGGAGACTGATGTTCAATATCGGTTGGTCCCCGGGATTCCCCCCTTGGGATGGGGAGTGGTACGGTGGAATGTTCTTTGTTTAAGGAAGCGTAATATGACCAGGCGGTTTATCGGATTTGTAACGGCGACGGTGATTGTGATGACTTCATGCGCCTCAACGAAAAGCGGGCCGCCGGTTCTTCAAACAATGGAAACTCCACCGGTGGAAATTTTTCAGGAGTCCCGGAACATATTTAACCGTTCTTTCGATGAGCTGTATATCAGTGGGTATTGGGTTACCCGGCCATTGCGGGGGACTATTCCGGTTGTCGGAATAAGCGGCAGGCGTAATAACCGGAACGAGGCGATTCAAGCCGCTGTTGCCGATGCAGCCCGCAAAGTTGCCTTGTATCATGGATTATATGCGGCAAGCGCTACCGTCCTTAACCAGGGGGCCGGCTATCTTGATTACTTTGCCGATTTTGATTATCGGCTGACGATATACAATGATCCTGCGGCGTATACCGATTCGCTTGTTTTTGATAAAGACAATGATGTATATGAAAAAAACGGTTCCCTATATGTCCGCGTTAAATATACAGGGGTTGTCGATGTTCCCGCATACGCTTCGGTTTTTGAAAACGGCGTACCGGATTGGGTAAAAAATTACCATGTTGATGTTCCCGGATTTTTAACCGGGGTTGGATCATCCAGGAATAAAGGATCCCCTCAGGCGACTTCGCAGGCTTCCTATGAAAGCGCGATTGTCTCGTTGCTTCCCGAATTAACAACAAAAATTGTCGGCAGTGTAAATGACGCGGTGGGTGGAAAAGTACAGCAAAATATTACCGCAAGCCAGGGTAATTTAACCAATGTGATGATATTGGAGACATGGTTTGATGCAAAAACCGGATCGGTGTGGACATTGTTAGTGGCAAAGGAACGCCGTTAATTCCACAAAATTAAGATTAAATGGGAGAGAAATTATGAAGAAGATAACAATTTTATTGATTGCCGTGTTTTTAGGCGCGTTGCTGTGTACAGCCTGCGTTACAAAAAAAGGCAATAACAACAATCTGGACCAGGGGCGCAACGCCGCGATTGACGCAACCAGGCGTATGAATAACGCGCTGGACTAAAAGCCTGTTGCGCTTCGCGCATAAACACAGTATAAATGCGATTTTTTGCATATTTATACCTTGCAGGATCCAAAGAAGTCCCCGTTAATCGGAATTTTTACATGAAGAGCGCCAAAGGTGCCTGAACAAAAAATCCACAAATACAACAGGCTCTAAGCGGGAGGCCGGAACTCTTTAAGAAGGGAGCGTTTTATAATGAAGAAGATCGTACTTGTGTTTTTTCTCCTGTGTGGCGAACTGGTACTTGCGAGTGCTCAGAGGGATAAACCGGTATGGGTTGACAGGCCGGGGGCGTTGTTTCCAGACTCTCTTTTTATTTCCGCCGTTGGCAGTGGCCAGGACCGCCGTCGGGCGGAAACCAGCGCCATGGGGGGTCTCGCGTCGTATTTTAGGCAGTCCGTGATTAACTCCATCATGATACGGGACTCGGAAAAGCAAGAAAACGGCCGTTCTGTTTCATCGACAACGGAAGCCTCCCAAACCATTGAAGCTGTTTCCGCCGTGGACTCTCTTATCGGCGTGGAAATCAGGGATGTCTGGAACAATGAACGTCAGAAGATTTGGTACGCTGTTGCTGTAATGGAAAAGGTAAAATGCGCCCCCCGTTATTCCGAAGAAATTGATAAAACGGTTACGGAAATCAACAATCTCATTGACGTTTCAGAGGGCGTTTCTTTTGAAACCATCTCGAAATGCCAGGAGGCCAAAGGGCTTGTAGATAAAGCCGACGTATTGGTCCTTGTTCACAGTATGCTTGGCGGACGGAGCCGGCAGGCTGAAATTTCCGCGCTTTCCACCAGGGTAACCAATACTATGGACCAGGCAAAAACCATTCCCGTGGACGTGCGGGTTGACGGCGACAGAGACGGGCGGATCAGAAGCGCCTTTGCGGGAATCTTCACCGGCGCGGGTTTCAGGACCGGTAACCTGAATTCTCGGTATACTTTTAAGGTTACGATGGTCCTGTCCGAAGCCCCGAAGAATCAATACTACAATACCCGCTATACGGTAAATGCGGTCCTCCAGGACACCCTAAACGGTACGGAACTGTTCAGTTACACTATTGCCAGCCGCGAGTCTCATACGCAGAGCCAGACGGACGCGGACAACCGGGTATATATCGGAGCCGAACGGAAAATCAAAGCGGAATTTCCCGAAGTTTTGCGGGAATATCTGGAATCCAATTAAACGGTTGACCTGGGGTCTGTATTCACCGTATCTTTATATCGTGGCGATTAACGAAAAAAACAAAAAAGATAAGGCTAAATCCTCACCTTCGTCTTCCAGGTCTTATAGCTCCGGAAGAAAAGCTCCGCCTGTTCGGGAAAAAACAAAAAAAAAGGCCGCGATTTATATCTTCTGGCTGTTTTTTTTCATGTTGGTTATCTGCCTTTTTATCGTTAACAGGGACGCTATTCAAACAAGCCTTCGGAATACCGGAGTGGTCGATCTCCTTTTGAACCGTCCTGTCCAGCGGGGACGGGACGCCCTGTTGCCGGAGGAGGAAGCCGGGGATGACGCCCTGGAGACGGGTCCCCTCGCTCCCGCCGATTTGGACGGCCCATTCCGGGAAGACGATCCCCCGGAGATAGCGCCTTCTTTCCTCCCGGCCCCCGAAACGCCGGCGGAGCCGCCGGCTCCCCTGGATCCGCCGGATCCCCGGTTTGAGGAGACGGCAGTGGAACCGGTTGAGGCGCCGGCGGCCCCGCTGTTACCGGAAACGCCGGATGCCGCTCCCGCCCGGGAAATGGCCGAACGGACGGCCGTCCCCCAGCCCGCGTTGCGGAAGCCCCCGGAAACCCGGCGGGAACAGGCTCTGTATCTGGTGCAGGTAGACCCGGATGGGACCATCCTGCGGACCAGAGTAACGCGGGACCTTCCGGTTACCGGTTCGCCGCTGACTGACACGCTGAACGTTCTGCTTCAGGGGCCTTCAGATGAGGAAAACAGCCGGGGCCTGATTTCTCTGATACCGCGGGGAACCCGCGTCCTTTCCGCCGCCGTCAGGAGTTCCACTGCCTATATCAACTTCAACGAAAATTTTCTATTTAACGAGTACGGGGTTGAAGGCTACGCCGGACAGCTCAGGCAGATAGTCTGGACCGTTACCGAGTTTTCCAACGTCAAGGATGTGCAGATTCTGATTGAAGGCCGGAGGATGGATTACCTGGGGGAGAGCATCTGGATAGGAAGCCCTATCGGAAGGGAGTCCCGCTAGCCGGTAACGCCGCGCCGCGATTGAGGGGTATTCAACCGTTAATTCCTGGGCCGCTTGTAGAACCTGCCGTTGATCTGTTCAGTTTTAAGTATGTTGATGAAAGCGGAACCGTCTGTTTTTTTGATGGCGTTCACCAGCAGCGAAACTTCGTTGGCGGACACCACCGAATAGAGCATGGTCCGTTCCGTCTTTTCGTAATACCCTATGCCGAGGAAAGCCGTAGCGCCGTGATGAGTCTGCTCCCTGATAAGGGTGTATACCTCATCGGGCTTTTCGGTGATGATGAGCAAAGTCCGCTGCTGGTAACCCCGGTACAGGGAAGACAAAGCCATAGTAGTGGTAAACTGAAAGATAATAGAGTAGAGGGCCCTGTCCAGGGTAAAGAGAAAGGCCGCCAGTGCCAGAATCACGCAATTTCCCGCAAAAATGTAATTCCAGGCATCCTTCCGGTACTTTTCAGATATGAAGACGGCGATGAAATCCGTACCGCCGGTTGTGGCGTCCGCATAGAGGCACAGGCTGATGGAAACCGCGTTCAGTATTCCCCCGAATACCGCCGAAAGCAGGGTGTCGTGGACTTGCAGGACCTCGATGAATCGAGAGATGGAGGGCATAAAATCCGTCAAAAGCCCGCTCATCATGATCGCCAGGCATGAATAGAGGGCGAATTGTTTCCCGATAAACCTGAAACAGATAACCGCCGGAACCGCATTCAGGGTGTAAAGGATGATGCTGAAGGATACCCGCAGGTCGAAAAACCGCAAGGCGATTTCCTGGAAGAGCAGGGTCAGCCCGGTAAAGCCGCCGGGGATGAGCCCCCCGGCGCGAACAAAGGTATTAATATTAAAAGCCATCAAAGCCGAGCCGAGAAGAACCAAAAAGAGCCGTTTTATGGTAGTACGAACAGCAGAATGCACCATACTTTTAATATACCGCATCCGTGATGCACTGTATATTATTCAAAATTGAAGCCCAATCCCTGGCGATTGAAGTCCAATCCCTGGCGATTGAAGCCCAATCCCTGGAGATTGAAGTCCAATCCCTGGCGATTGAAGCCCAATCCCTGGAGATTGAAGTCCAATCCCTGGAGATTGAAGTCCAATCCCTGGA
>JAITLF010000273.1 GCA_031278025.1 Treponema sp. | reverse complement strand
GGATACTGACCCGGATGTCGGCCCTGCTCAGGGAGGGGGACTATGACGGCGCAATCGCCCTCTTTGACGAAATAGATCCGGACGAGGCGGCTTCTCCGGGGATTCAGGTACTTAAGGCTTCGGTGCTTTGTTCCGCCCGGCGTAATGGGGAGGCTCGCTCCATTGTTGACAGGATTCTCGCCCGGGAAGGTGAAAATACCGGGGCCCTGCTGGTACTTGCCAATATTTTCATGGCCGAGGGGAAGGAGAAAGAACAGAAGCAAACCCTGGAAAAGATCATCAAGGTCGATCCTGCCCATGTGGACGCTCTGGTGGGTCTGGGGAATATCGCGTTGCGCGCGGATTCCTACCGGAACGCCGCTTCCTGGTTTGACAAGGCGCTGGCCGAAGATCCTGAAAACGGATACGCCCTGGTGGGAAGGGCCGGGGTCTACCGGCATAATAAAAACTACCGGAGGGCGTCCGCCCTGTTGATTCAGGCGGTAAAACTCTACCCGGACTGGGCTGTTCCCCGGACCGAACGCGCCC
This sequence comes from Treponema sp., assembly GCA_031278025.1. The sequence continues at coordinate 2,160 of JAITLF010000273.1, read as the reverse complement.
GTATCTACCGGATTAACGGCGCCTTGCCGGAGGCCGCCGAGGATCTCCGGATCGCCAAAGAACTGGAACCAAACGATTTCTGGATAAGCCATGATCTGGGAAACGTGCTTATCGACATGAACCGGAAGGCCGAAGCCCTGGAAGAATTCAACCGGGCAATGGCCCTTGAACCGGATAATTTTCTTGCCTATGTTTATACGGCCGGAATCAAGGATGACCTGGGGGACTACGACGGCGCGGAAAAAGACTACGCGGTGGTGACCAGGCTCAAACCGGAGTATTATTTTGCCTTTGAAGGGCTGGGAACGATAAAGATGAAGAAGGGCCGGTGGGCGGAGGCGAAAGACGCCTTTCTCATGGCGTACCAATACGCCCCAAACGAAACCGCCTACGCGCTTCTGGCCGCCGCGAACTGGATGCGCGCGGAAAGGCTACAGGCCCCCAGGCAGTTTTTGGAGGGCGCCATGAGGAAAGTTCCCCGGGAAAGCCTGGAATATTACATGCTCCGGCTTTACCATGATCTTAACGGCGATACCGATGTGGCGGGCCGGGTGGACCGCGAAAAAAGCATGACAACCAAGGCAAGAATGGCCTATTATTTGGGTCTGTACTACGAGATTCGGGGCAGCATCGTCGCGGATCGCTACTACACGCTGGTTAGGGATCTGGATCAAAAGGCCGTTCCCGAATGGCGGCTTAATGAGTGGGCTTTGAGTTCCCGGAACCTGGCGGAAGGGACATTTGACCGCGCTCCCTGACAAAAAGCCCGCGGTATCAATGCCGGGGGCGGGGCGGCCTGCGGCCGCCCCGGAGTTTGCGCGTTCTTGGCGCCGCGCAAACTCCACGGGATTTGCTTTTGGAAAACCCTGTGGGGGCGTTGCGGGGGTGTCCCCCGCAGCGGGGGGAACGGCGCAACCGTGTGCGCCGCGGGGGGGAGACGCGGACTTGCCTCGCAAGTCCGATCCCCCCCGGCTGAATTGTTATCAGGGCAAAATAGTACAAGTACAATGAGAACGGAGCAGCTATGAATGATACTCGCATCGGTTTTACGCTTAATGACAGGGAAATTATGCTGGTCGGGACCGCCCATGTGTCCCGGGAAAGCATCAGCGAAGTAGACAGGGTTATCCGGGAAGAAAACCCCGGCATGGTTTGCGTGGAGCTGGACGCCGAACGCTTTGCCTCTATCAGCCGGCAGGAAAATTGGGAAAAGCTTGACATAATCAAGGTGTTTAAAGAGGGCAAGGGCTTTCTCCTGATGGCGAATCTGACGCTGGCCAGTTTTCAGCGCAGAATGGGACTGGAACTGGGTGTAAAGCCCGGCGAGGAAATGAAAACCGCCGTGGATACCGCCGTGGAGTTGGGCATTCCCTACAGCCTCTGTGACCGCGATGTGCAGCTTACCCTGCGCCGGGCCTGGGCTCGTTGCGGTTTTTGGAGCAAATGCAAACTTCTGGCCACCCTGGTTTCCAGCGCGTTCAGTACGGAAAAACTGAGCGAAACGGAAATTGAGCACCTGAAAAACCGCAGTGAACTTGACGGCATGATGGCCGAACTGGCGGACTATCTCCCGAAAGTAAAGGAAACCCTTATCGACGAGCGGGACCGTTATCTGGCCGCGAAAATATGGGCCGGCGCGGCGAATGCTCGGGAAGGCGCGCGCAAGATAGTCGCCGTGGTCGGGGCCGGCCATATCCAGGGGATCAAGGCCAACATGGAGAGGATCGCGAACGGGGAGGCGTCCGGCGCGCCGGGCGAAGATGTGTCGGAATTGGAGCGTGTTCCCCCGGGAAGCGCCCTGGGAAAAGCCGCGGGCTGGATATTCCCCGCGCTTATTCTTACCCTTATCGCGCTGGGCTTTTTCCGGGCGGGGATCGGGGTAAGTCTTTCCATGGTACTTCGCTGGGTTCTCTGGAACGGGTCCCTGGCCGCCCTGGGGACTCTTATCGCGCTGGGGCATCCGCTCTCGATTCTGGTGTCTTTCCTGGGCGCGCCTGTCGCCACGATTAACCCCTTTATCGGGGTGGGTCTTTTTTCCGGGATAGTAGAGGCGACCATGCGCCGGCCCCGGGTGGCGGACGCGCAGAACATTTCCGAAGATATAGGCAGCCTAAAGGGAATTTACCGCAACCGGATTACCAGGGCGCTTCTGGTATTCTT
>JAITLF010000268.1 GCA_031278025.1 Treponema sp. | reverse complement strand
GTCTTGAAGTTCCAGACCTGGGTCTTGAAGTTCCAGACCTGGGTCTTGAAGTTCCAGACCTGGGTCTTGAAGTTCCAGACCTGGGTCTTGAAGTTCCAGACCTGGGTCTTGAAGTTCCTGACCTGGGTCCGGAGCTTCCAGACCCAGGTCTGCGGACCGCGCGGGCGCCCCCGAACCCCACGGCTATACCCGCCGTATTCAGAATACAAAATCAGGTTTCCCCCGTTTTTCCCGCCTTCAATCCGCAAAAATCAGGAAAAAACGCGAAATTCTTTCCTTGTTTCAGCCGCCGCCTTGATTGTTTTTGTCTGAAACCGGTAAACTGATCACGCTACGGAAAATGAGGGAATCGGGGGAGAAACGATGAGGAAGGAAAAAGCAGCGGCCCGGCAGGCCCGGCAGGCCCGGCAGGCCAAACTCGTTCTGGAAGACGGCTCGGAGTTTTCCGGCTGGTCTTTTGGAAAGGCAAAGTCCCAGGCGGGGGAAGTGGTCTTTACTACCGGGATGACCGGCTACCCCCAGTCCCTGACGGACCCCAGCTTCCGGGGGCAGATACTGGTGTCCGCCTATCCCCTGGCGGGGAATTACGGGGTCCCGGTACAGCCCAAGACCGCCGAGCCTTTCTTCGATGAACAGGGCATCCCCCTTCACTTTGAATCCGGGCGCGTCCAGGTTTCAGGCTTTGTGGTGTCCGAAGCCTGCGAGGAGCCAAGCCACTTTGCATCCGGCGCTTCCCTTTCCCTGTGGCTGGAGAAAAACAACATCCCCGGCGTGTACGGCGTAGACACCCGTTCCCTTACGATACGCCTTCGGGAACAGGGGGTCATGCGGGGGAAAATCCTTGTGGAGGGCGCACGGGAGGTAACCATAGATTCCGGGCGCGTCCCTCACCCGGTGGAAGAGGTGTCCCCCGCTGAGGTACGGGTTTTCCGCCCTGACGGGGACCGGCTGTTCAAAATCGTCCTGATAGACTGCGGGGCCAAGGCGAACATCTACCGCATCCTCCTCTCCCGAAAGGCGGAAGTGATCCGCGTCCCCTGGAACCACGATTTGAGCGGCCTTGAATACGACGGCCTCTTCCTCTCAAACGGTCCCGGGGATCCTAAGGACTGCGGCAAGACCATCGCGGCGGTACGCCGGGCCTTTTCCGTGGGAAAACCCATCTTCGGCATCTGCCTGGGGAACCAAATCATGGCCCTGGCCGCCGGGGGGGACACCTGCAAGCTCCCCTACGGACACCGGGGCCAGAACCAGCCCTGTGTGGAGGTGGGAACCGGGGGAAGCGCGGCGTCCCCGCGGTGTTACATTACCAGCCAGAACCACGGATACGCCGTGCGGACCGAAAGCCTTCCCAAAGGCTGGGAACCCTGGTTCATCAACGCCAACGACGGTACGAATGAGGGAATCCGCTCGGTCCGTTTCCCCTTCTCGGCGGTGCAGTTCCATCCCGAAGGCTGCCCCGGCCCGCGGGACACGGAGTTTCTCATCGACCGGTTTCTCGGCCAGGTTAAGGAGGCGAAAAGATGACCGAAGCGCGGCAAAAGTTACCCCAAAAGGTACTGCTCCTGGGGTCCGGGGGGCTGAAAATCGGGCAGGCCGGGGAGTTTGACTATTCCGGGTCCCAGGCGCTCAAGGCCCTCAAAGAAGAGGGGATAGGGACGGTCCTCATCAACCCCAACATTGCTACCATTCAGACCAGCGAAGGCATGGCGGATCGCACGTACTTTCTGCCGGTAACGCCGGAATATGTCAGCCAGGTGATAGCGAAGGAAAAGCCCGACGGCATCCTCCTCTCCTTTGGGGGGCAGACCGCCCTGAACTGCGGGGTCGCCCTGGAACGGGAGGGAATCCTCGCCGGGTACGGGGTCCGTGTCCTGGGAACGGCGGTTAAGGCCATAGAAGACACCGAGGACCGGCGGCTCTTTGTGGAGCGCCTTACGGAAATCGGGGTGAAATGCCCCCGGAGTACCGCCGTTACCAGCACGGACGCGGCGGCGGCGGCGGCTGCGGAAATCGGCTACCCCGTGATGGTCCGCGTCGCCTACGCCCTGGGGGGCGCCGGTTCGGGAATATGCCGGAACGAGGCGGAGATACGCCGCCGGTGCGACCGGGCGTTTGCCCGGACCAGCGAAGTCGGCTCCGCCCCCCAGGCGTTAATTGAGGAATGGCTTGGGGGCTGGAAGGAGATTGAATACGAGGTAGTTCGGGATGTCTACGACAACTGCGTTACCGTCTGTAATATGGAGAATTTCGATCCCCTGGGCATACATACCGGCGAAAGCATCGTCGTGGCCCCTTCCCAGACCCTGACGGATTCTGAGTACCACAAGCTCAGGCGCATCGCCATCGAAGTGATCCGCCATCTGGGCATCGTGGGGGAATGCAACGTCCAGTACGCCCTGGACCCGGCCTCTGAAGATTACCGCGTCATCGAGGTGAACGCCCGGCTTTCCCGGAGTTCCGCCCTGGCCTCCAAAGCCTCTGGCTACCCCCTGGCGTTTGTGGCGGCAAAACTTGCCCTGGGGTACGCCTTAACGGATATCGAAAACCGCATCACCCGTGCGACCAAATCCTGCTTCGAGCCTGCCCTGGACTATTGCGTGGTCAAGGTTCCCCGCTGGGACCTGGCGAAGTTCAAGCATGTGGACATACGCATCGGGTCCGAGATGAAGTCCGTCGGGGAAGTAATGTCCATAGGCCGTACGTTCGAGGAAGCCCTCCAGAAGGCCCTGCGCATGACCGGCATAGGCGCGCCGGGCCTTGCGGCGGATGACGAATTCTGCGGCGCCGCCGCCAGGGACCTCCGGGACGCCCTGGTAAAGCCCACGGATCGCCGGGTCTTCGTCGTCTACCGGGCCCTCTCCGAAGGGTGGCCGGTGGAACGGATATGGCGGCTCACCAGGATAGACCGCTGGTTCCTCCACAAGATCGCCGGCGTCCTGGAGACCGAACGGGCTGTCAGGCAGGCGGGATCCCGCACGTCCCCCTCCCCGCCCGTCATTGACCGGGAGCTTCTCGCACGGGCAAAGCGTATGGGTTTTTCCGATGAGCGGATCGGGGAATTCGTAAATCTGGGGGAAATGGAGGTCCGGAAACTTCGGGAAGACTACCGCATAAAGCCGGCGGTAAAACAGATAGACACCCTGGCGGCGGAATACCCGGCCAGGACAAACTACCTCTACATGACCTACGCCGGGAGCGGCGGCGCGTCCGGCGGCATCCGGGACGACACGGCGCCGGCGGGCCGGGGGGTGATGGTCTTGGGCTCCGGGGCGTACCGGATAGGGAGCAGCGTGGAATTCGACTGGGGGTGCGTCAACGCGGCGGAAACCGCCCGGAACCTGGGGCGCTACTCCATCATGGTGAACTGCAACCCCGAGACGGTATCCACCGATTACGATATGTGCGACCGCCTTTACTTTGAGGAACTCACCCTTGAACGGGTGCTGGACATCTACGAGCGGGAACGGCCTGACGGCCTCATCCTGTCTATGGGCGGCCAGATTCCCAACAACCTGGCCACCAAGCTCTACACCGCCGGGGTCCTCATCTACGGCACTACTCCCCAATCCATAGACATGGCGGAAGACCGGAACAAGTTCTCCGCCCTGCTGGACCGGCTGGGCATAGAGCAGCCTGAGTGGAGGGAGCTGACGGACCTGAGCGCGGCCAAAGCCTTTGCCGCGGAAGCGGGTTATCCCGTACTCATCAGGCCCAGCTATGTGCTTTCCGGCGCGGCCATGAACGTGGCCTGGGACGACGAAAGCCTAAAGAAGTTCCTGGGCCTGGCCGCGGACGTGTCCCCGGAACATCCGGTGGTGATTTCCAAATTTATCGAAAATTCCAAGGAAATCGAGATCGATGCCGTGGCCAAGCGGGGGGAAATCCTCTTCCACGCCATCACCGAACACATAGAAAACGCCGGGGTCCATTCCGGGGACGCTACCGTGGTACTCCCGGCCCAGCGGCTCTACATCGAGACCATCCGGAAGATCCGCAAGATCAGCGCGGAAATCGCCCGGGCCCTGGACATCACCGGGCCTTTCAACATCCAGTTTCTGGCCCAGCGTAACCGGGTCCGGGTCATTGAGTGCAACCTCCGGGCCAGCCGGAGCTTCCCTTTCTGTTCCAAGGTGAGCCGGGTAAATATGATAGAAATGGCGGTCCGGGCCATGCTGGACGAGCCGGTGCAAAAGGCCGCCGTTTCCGCCCTGGACCTGGAATGGGTGGGGGTCAAGGCGGCGCAGTTCAGTTTTTCCCGGCTGCACGGGGCGGATCCGGTGAGCGGGGTGGAAATGGCCTCCACCGGGGAAGTGGGCTGCATCGGCACGGACCTAAGCGACGCCTTTCTCAAGGCCCTCCTTTCGGTGGGCTACCGCATCCCCCGCAAGCGCATCCTCCTTTCCACCGGCACCATAGAAGAAAAGCTGGACTTCCTGGACTCCGCCCGGAAGCTCGTGGATATGGAGTATGAACTCTTCGCCTCACGGGGAACGGCGAAATTCCTGGCCGGCAGCGGGGTTCCCGCAACGCCCCTCAACTGGCCGCTGGAATCCAGGGAGCCTAACATCGCGACGTACATCAAGACCCGGCGCATCGACATGATCATCAACATCCCCAAGAATAACCGGGAGACGGAGCTTAAAAACGATTACATCATCCGCCGTATGGCGGTGGACTTTGACATCCCCCTCTTTACCAACATCAAGGTGGCCAGGGAATTCATCGACGCCCTGGCGTATAAACGGGGCAAGAGCGGCGGCCTGGAGATTAAAGCCTGGGAAGATTACCGCTAGATAAAGTGCCGTATGCTCTTTTCCTCTTGGAAGCCCGAAAGTTTTGCCAGGACGAAGGCGGCGAAGGAACTGAGCATCACGTCCAGGAAGGTTCCCACCGCGATAAGATAGAAAGCCAGGGGCTTTAGGATGAGGTAGCCCGCCTCGAAGCCCTGGCCATACCCCATGCTGAGGACCGTCAGGGCAATGTAGGCCCCGCCGCCGGGATGACGCCCCAGGAGAAAAGATAGCAGGAAAGCCCGAAAGCCTATGGACACCACGTCCGCGGTGGTGATCCCCAGGCTGGAATAGGACTTGATGATCACGATAAACGCCACCGCCGACACCATGGCGCTGCCGGCCCGTCCAAAAGTTACAAAGAGGGGCAGGGAAACGGTATTGGCCCGGCGGCGGATGCCGAGGTTTTCCTTCACATTCCGTACCAGGACCGGCAGGGTAAAGTTGATATCCCCGGAAAAAAACGCGGCTATGGCAGGCCCCAGGGAACCGTAAAGCACGGCCCAGGGATTGGTCTTGGGTTTGATAAGATAGAGGAACAGGGGAAAGATGCCAAAGGCCAGGATCACGCTAAAGACCCCCAAAAAAAGGAGCAGATCCTGAAACATGCCGGTTTGGATAACCCCGCGGTACCGTACCGCCCAATACGCGCTTAGGGCGATGAGTACCGGGGACAGGATTTCCGAAAAAAAAGCAATAATGTGGTAGAAAATCCGGGACAGGGAATCCACCAGGGAGATGACCTGCTTGGAATACATCCGGTCATACGAAAGGCCGATACCCAGGAAGAACGCAAAGACACATACCGGAAAAAGGTATACCCCGTCGCCCGCCAGGGCCAGAAACATGTTGGAAGGAAAGAGTTCCATGATGCTGTCCGGGATGCTCAGGGAAATCTTTTCAACCTCTTCCTCAATCAAAATGGGAATACGCCCCGGAGGGAAGAGCAGGACGGCGGCTATTCCCGAAGTGATGACAAATGCGGAGCCTGCGAGCATCAGCAGGAAAGAGCGGAACATCATGCCCCAGAACCTGCCGTCCTGGCGCAGCTCATAAATCCCGATGGCCATGGAGAAAACCAGGACCGGCACGGCGGCGTACCGCCCTATTCGGATGGCGAGAGCTTGAAGCCAGGCAAGCCACCCCATGATAACCTGATTGTCCTGGGGAAGCATAAAACCCAGGAACACGCCCAGCGCGGAACCAATTAAGAGTTTGACCCAAACTTTCATGGCCGAATCATACTTTATTCCCCGTCAGGGGTCCATACCCCGGTTTTTCCCAGCGCGGAGGGAGGCCCGCGCCGCGCGGGGAGAGGTCCGGCGGACGCGGGGAGCGGGTTTGCGGCGCGCGGAGAGGGGTCTGCGGACGCGGGAAGCGGGTCTGCGCCGCGCGGAGATGGGTCCGCGGACGCGGGAAGCGGGTCTGCGGCGCGCGGGGAGGGGTCCGCGGACGCGGGAAGCGGGTCTGCGCCGCGCGGAGAGGGGTCTGCGGACGCGGGAAGCGGGTCTGCGGCGCGCAAAAGCGGGGTTGCGCCGCGCGGAGAGGGGTCTGCGGACGCG
>JAITLF010000265.1 GCA_031278025.1 Treponema sp. | reverse complement strand
CCGCTACTGGACGAAGTCGAAGAAGGGGCGGTGGATAGCGGGGCGCAAGACCGGCAAGAAACGGTTGCGGAGGTCGATACAGGCGATAACCCAATGGTGCCGAGGAACAACACGAGAAGCTGACGGCGAAACTGGGGGGGCATTACGCATACTACGGCATACCATTCAACTTCAAAAGCCTTGAGCGGTTTTTCTTGAGGATACGGGAGATACGGTTCAAATGGCTAAACCGGCGGTCGGACAAGAGAAGTCTGTACCGGTGGCAGTACCTGATGTACCCGAAAGCCTGTCCCTTGCCGTACCCCAAGATAGTACAGTCCTACGTTTAGCGAAACTTTTTCCGGAAGAACCGGATGCCGCGTACCTGCGGTACGAAAATTGGGCACGTCCGGGTCTGTGGGGGTTCCGGGCGGGTAACCGCCCGGTTCTACCCGGCGGGACGGACAGGGACGGCTTCATCACCGGGTTAGGGCCCGGAAACAGTCCCCCCCTTCCTGGTTCCGTATTGATCTATGGAAATAATATGAGGTCCTCCAAGCATTGGATACTGAAATATTTCATCATGGTTCCACAAAAAAATTTTTCATGATGTGCTGCGGCATTATATCGATCTGGTTCGCGAAGGGCGGGAAGAAAAATATTCTTCCCAAATCGCCCGGACCATCCGGCATATCAAACGGCGGCTTTATGAACCCTGCACCTTGCGGGACATTGCCCGGAACAGCAGCTCGAAAATTTCAAAGGCTTTTACTTCGGCGTTTTCGGTTTTACGCCCCGCCACATCCGTTTTTTCGACGAATTGCAGCGGCGTTTCGAATTCGGGGGTACAGGGCTTGTCCGACGCGTTGTACATGCGGACGGCGGCGCCGTTTTCCTTCGGCTCAACCGCGGTGGTTATGAGGTTCCCGTTCTTAACGGTCAATAAGGACCGCGCCGTAACCGGCGCATCGCCGCGAAGGGCAAGGAGCGGGGTAATGTCGCCGCTGACCTTTTGGACGATGCCGGAGATGTTGTTGTTTTCCGCGATTGATACCGAATAATGGTAACGGCAGGGACGGTCCAGCCTCATGTCATATTTATCCATAACAGACCAGCCCCAATGGAAACGGTTACTAAAGTTTTTGGATCCCCAGGCGATTAAATTGGCGTACACACTTCCCTTGACCCAGGATTTCGGCGTCCCGGTGTGCCTGAACACCAGGCCGGTCCCGTTTTCAAAAAGACCCACGAAGTTGGCGGCCAAAAGCGGCCGTTCAGAACGCTGCCGTATCCAGCCGAAGGGTTCATCCATCACGATTTCCGGTTTTTGCTGGTTCACATCCCAGTATATGTTAAGTTTGCTTTCATCGTGGTAAAAATCGCCGATTTCATGTTTGTCAAAGACAAGATCGAGTTCGAAGTCAACGGTCTGTGAACAACCGTGCGGAAGCCGTATAATAAGGTGATAGGGAATATCCTCAAGGGCGCCCTTCACTGTAACTTTGTCGTACAGTATCCCCTTTTCAATGGTCATGCTTCCGGCGGCGTTTTCGTTGCTAATCCATTTTTCGCCGCCGTCTTCCCGGAGAAGCTTGCCCTTGATGAGATTCCCCGCGCTTTTAAGGCGTTCGCCGCTCAGCTTTGAATACAGCGAATCGATCCTGCCGTCGGGAAGAACCGTAACGGACATGACATCGTTTTTGAACACGTAGGGTTCATGGGATACTTCTATTTTTGGCGGCGCTCCATCGGGCTTCTCCCGGAGTTCATAACTTTTACAGGAAAGCCCTTCCGCGTGGACGGTGAAGGCCAGTTTTCCGTTATCCTCCTGCGAAGGAATCTCCCGGCCGTCCTCATATACGCCGTAATTTTTATTTCCGTCCGTATCTATAATTGCCGCGGCGGCGCGTTCAACAGGCAATGTATTAAAGACGTTTATATATAGTTTTTCACCGGGTTTCACATTTTTGGAACCGCACATAAAACCTGCGCTTTCCGCAATAAAATCCAGGGCGGCCTTTTCCGCTTCTTCTATTCCTGCGACAGCCCACTCCTTGAGTTCTTTGGCGTCAAACCAGCAGACGTCGTGATGCTGGGCGGTAAGCAGCTTGTCCCAGGCGGAAGGCGCGTCAAACACCGGATAATCTTTACCCGATTGGGAGGCAAACACCTGCATGGTTTCCGCGGCCAGGAGTTTTTCTTCCCCGGAACGGTACTTCTTGTACATCATCTCCCCGAACTCGCCTTCCGCGTAGGACCAGTAGGTGTAGTACCGTATCTTTGGCATGCGGCCGGCCGTCTTTATTTCTTCATCGATCGCCTCGCTCAAAAGCCAAAAACTGCCGGTTCTTTTGCGCGTTGTGATGTATTCATCGTCAATATCGACGAGATCGGGACATTGAACAATAATACTGCCGTTGCGGTAAAGGCCGCGGGCCTCTTCATAGTCTGTGGGGTAAAGCCGGTTTGCCTCGGGCGTTTTACCATCGACGCTTTGAAATTCTTTGCGCGCCCGGCGATTAAAAACCGGCCATGCGTCTTCTGCAAAATTATTGAAACATTGAACAACGGGAAGGTACATCGGGATACATGAGCCGTCGAGGCCCCGCCATAGGGCGATGGTTTCGTTTCGGATAAATTCCAGCCTGCCGAAATTGGAGGCGATTTCCAGCGCGGGGGTTTCAAGAAATTCAAAGACCGCCTGGAAGGAGTGTACGGCTCCTTTTCTGACGCCGAAGGCAAAAAGAAGCTGGGGTAAATTCTCAAAAAGACCCGTTTCCTGGTGCTGGAAGACATCGGCGCTTACGCCGAGCTCCTTTTTAAAAACAGCGGCGCCCATGCGGAGCTGCCGCAGGGCCGACTCGGAACGGGCCGTTCCGTAGTGGGCCTGGGAATAATCGCAGCCGGCAAAACCCAGGCGGCCCTGGGCTGTTAAATCCTTCATCAGCTTCCGGCCTTCGGGAATGTTTTCAAGGAAAAGCAGCAATTCCTTGGCTGAGATGTCAAAATCTATTTTCAGTTCCGGCGTGTCCAGCACTTTGAGCAGCATATCGCGCATTTTTACGCTGTAGCCGTAAACGCTTTCCGCCCCCCAAGGCGGGACCGTTTCAAGCGCCCGGGGCTCCGACATGTCCCGGGAAATCAGGATCATCGGATGCTGTACGCATACCCATTTCCATTTGTAGGATTCGGTGTAGTTAAGGCCCATGATTGCAGCCTCCTATGCTTTTATGCCGCTTAACGCAAAGCCTTCCATGAACCGTTTTGATGCGAATGCATAAACGATAAATATCGGCAATACCGCCATGATCCCCGCACAGAGGACATGGCTCCATTCCAGATGGCGGACGTTGTTATTGGCGATATTATACAGGGTCAGGCCCAGCGGAAGGGTGTACATGGTTTTTTTGGTGATGATGAGCAGGGGCCAAATATAGTTGTTCCAGCTTCCCATAAAGGTGAATATTCCAAGGGCGGCGATAGTATTGGTGGTCATGGGCAGGAACACCTTGAGGAACATCTGGCCCCGGTTACAGCCGTCTATCATGGCCGCATATTCGTAGTCAACGGGTATGGACTTCATGCTTTGGCGTATCAAAAAGATCCCCATGGGCGATGATAACGAGGGCAAAATGAGCCCGAAGTAAGTATTAAGCAGCCCCATCTTATACACCAAAATATAGGTCGGAATAAACAGAATCGTGAATGGGATAGCCTGGCACAGGATAATGATATAAAAGATAATATCCCGGGCGAAAAAACGAACCCGGGCGAAGGCGAAGGCGGAGGCCGATGAAATAGAAGTGCACAGCACGGTTATTAACACCGCGCAAAGAATACTGTTGAACATAAACCGCCCAAATTCGGCGAATTTCCAGGCCTCGATGAAATTTTCAAACCGCCACCGTTTTGGAAAAACGGTGTAAGAGTTTTCATAAAAATCCGCCGTTGTTTTGAAGGCCGAAACAAGCGCGGTAAAAAAGGGAGTAAGAACAATAACCACAAGCATGATCGCGAATATCCATGCAACGCCCGCCTGTAAAGGGTTGTCTTTGAATTTTACAGTCATCTCTACGCCCTCCACCGTCTAGCGGTCATAACTTAACCATAATTTAGATAATCTGTTGTTGATGAACGAAATAACAAAGATAAAGACCGCCAATTCCCACCCCATGGCCGCCGCGCGGCCAAAATCCATTGAGTTGAATGAGGTCCTATATATCAAAATGCCCGGGAACAAAAGGGAATTGCGGGGCCCCCCGTCGCCCCCAAGCACCCTGGCAAGGTCAAACTGCCCCCAGCAGGTGAGCAGGGCCATGGACAAGTAAAAGAATATTATAGGGGTTGAGAGGGGGATGGTGATATAAAAGAACTGCCTCCAGGATCCGGCCCCGTCAAGGGTGGCCGCCTCGTAGTAGGTGTTGGGTATGTCCAGGAGGCCGGTCAAAAAAACAAGCATCCAGTATCCAAGGCCCGCCCATACCACGATAGTATACAGCACCCCCGGCGCCGTGGCGGCGGAATTAATCCAGTCGGGGGGGGAGGAAAATCCGACGGCGCGCAGGATTGTATTAACCAGTCCTATTTGGGGCTGCAGGAGGTACTTCCAGATTAGGCTGATCATGATGGAAGAACATATAGTGGGAATAAAATATATAAATCTGAATATATTTTTGAAGGGCAGTTTCCACACAACCAGCGCCGCGCCGTAGGAGAATATAAAACCGGCCAGAATGGTCCAAAAGGCGTAGGCAAAATTATTCGTCATTGCTCTGTGAAACAAATTGTCCTTTAGTACATTGAAATAATTGGTAAGGCCGAGGAACGTCCCGCCTTTGAGGGGGGTCCATTTTTCGAAGCTGATCACGAATGAAAAGATCAGCGGGTATACGGTAAAAACCAATATGCTTATGATGCTTACGCTTATCATGCCGAAGCCCCAGCAGTTTTCAACAAACCGCATCCTTCTTCCGGCCTTTGACGCGAATTTCTTTTGTTCCGCCTTCATGGTCTGTCTCCCGGATTCAACAACGCCGGCTTCGGGATCCGGTGGAACAAGGTCCGTGGAACCCGGTTCCGGACGGAATCCCGAAGCGCGGCGCTATGTTACTTTTTGCCGATGTATTCTATGGAGTCCCAGTTAGCCGTAATCGTGCGGTACGCCTCGTTAAGGATTGTTTTGCTGTCCAGGTTTTCGTTTACTATGGCGCCGATGCCGTTAAAGGCGTTCTGGACGTTTTCGCCGAGGTAGTAGTGCGTAAAGGGAAAATACTTCGCCCTGGCCGCGACCTGCCGGAAAAATTCTTTGTTGAAATGCTCCGGCTGCTGGGCGGGCCAAAGATTATAGGCCTCGCTTTCCAGAACCGCGGGGCTGGAAGGCATGGAGGTAAGGGCGGCGATGTCAATATTGTTGATCCCCTCCACGCTGCCCCAATGCTTCATTACCTCCCAGGCCGTTTCAATGTTTTTACAACTGGAGGGAATAAACATACCGGAGCTGCGGGCCGGGGTTACATCACCCCCGGCGCCGGGCCCGGTGGGCGCAAAGATTACATCCCAGGTAAAGGCTTCTTTTTTGATGGTCTCGCGGAAATAATTGGCGCTCCAGGTTCCGCCGTAATAGACGGCCGCCTTGCCGTCGGCAAAAAGCGCGTCCGGCGATACGGTCGCGTACAGCGACGGTTCGGGCATAACCTTGTCCTGGTAGATGAGCCTTTTCAGGAAATCAAAGGCGTAGATCATTTCCGGGGAATTGATCGTACATGAAGACATATCGTCGCTGAAAGGCGCCGCCCCGTTGAGCATATACCAGTACATGAGATCCCAATTCATCCCGTCGGCGATGCCCCAGATGCCGTTTGCGGGGTCGTTCAGCTTAAGCGCGATCTCCCGTAACTGATCCCAGGTCCAGGAGCCCCGGGGGACCGGTATACCGGCCTTTTCCAGCATGGTTACATTGACAAAGAAATACCATGCGCCGTACCAGGAAGGAAGGCCGTACAGCTCCCCGTCGATAATCCAGTCCGGGGTTCCGTAAAACGCCGTCAAATCCACGCCGTCGCGCTCCATGTACCTGTTGAGGCCGAGCATGAGGTCGTTCCTCGCATAAGAGGAAATATCATCGCTGTTACAGAGGATAAGATCCGGAGAATCTCCTGCAACCATTTGAGAAACCATTTTTTGAATAAAATCGCCCCGGGGGGTGTGTTCAAATATAACTTCGATTCCGGTCTTTGGGGTATACTCTTTTTTAAAATATTCATCGGCGATTTTTATCTCCAGATCCCCCCACCAGTTGGCAAAGCGGACCTGCCGCGGACCTCCGTCCGATGCTCCGGCCTCCGCCGCGCCGGAAGCCACGGCCTGTTCTTTTTTTGAACAGGCGCCGAAAAGCAGCATGAGGGCAAATACCCCCAGGGCTGTTTTAGCCAAACCTTTAAACTTGCTGACACCCATACCAGTTCTCCTTGTGCATGTAATATTTTTGTACGGTTGAAATCCGTACGAATTTCCCCGGAAAGCCCGATGCCGATGTACTCCGCCGTGTTGCCCGCGGCGTCTTTATCCCCCGGCCGGTTCCCGCAGGATTGAGGATCTTCGGAAACCCGGGACGTTTCCCCCGGGCGGCGATGGCGGTATATGTCGTGTATCGTAACCGGACAGCAAAAAAAGGTACTAAAAACCGGAGGGGGTAACGCGGAAATGGGCGGATCTTCACGCCTCATGTTTCAGCCTCCTCGGGATCCGCCTTTTCACAGGTTTCCCGTCCACTTTGTTAGATAACCTAACATACACCCTGTTTCTGTTTTTGTCAATACCTTTATGGTTAAATTTCACGCGGCGCAATGCGGAAACTTGACGGCCTTCCCGCAAAACCTTATACTGCCGGCGTATATTTCAAAGGAAGCGAGGCCGGTCCCCCCGGGGCCCGGAGAATCCTCCGCTAGCCCGTAACTGTGATCGGGGCTGGTTCCGTCGCCACAGCCACTGGCCGAAATGCCGGGAAGGCTGACGGAACCGGGATTGGGCCGGAAAAGGGGCCGCGGACCGCCGCTGTTCCTTCCGCCCTTCCCCCCGTAAGTCAGGAGACTTTGGTATACAGGAGGCCCCGGAAATCCGGCCGCCCTCCCCTTTTTCTCACGGCTTCGCGGATCAAGCCGGGGAAACATAGTTTTGGCAATTTTATTTTCTCAGGTTCAGGAACGGCTTCCCGGGGGGAGATCTGCGGCCCGCCGGGGGCGGCTCAGGGGCAAAGGAGTATTTTATGAAACTAAGGACTCTGATCAGCGGGTTTCCCCGGATAGGGGAAAACAGGGAGCTTAAAAAGGTTCTGGAGAACTACTGGGCCCATAAGGCCCCCTTTGAGGAAGTTGAAGAAACCGCCCGGGCCCTGCGGAAAAAACACTGGCTTTTGCAGAAAGAGGCGGGCATTGATCTTATCAGTTCCAATGACTTCAGCCTTTATGACAATATGCTTGATACCGCCGTAATGCTGGGCGCCGTTCCGGAACGATTCGCCGGCATAGCGGATAAAAACGAGCGGTACTTTGC
>JAITLF010000217.1 GCA_031278025.1 Treponema sp. | reverse complement strand
GCATTATTACTTCTTTCGTGGCTCAATACCGCGGCTTTTGTATTCGCTGTCTACGCTTCACAAACCTTGTCGCCAAGGCCCATGCAAGACTCGCTTCCAGTGACCGGCCAAGTCTTTCTGGATGGAGTGCGCCGGGTTGTTCCACCCGGCGGTTCCACTAGGTCCTGTTGAAAGGTTTTACCTGTTTTCTCCTTTCACGAGCTTTCGTGACGCAATGCGAGTCAAGTTTACAGGGGGCTGAGGAATTGGAGCGGAAAGCCCGGTCGCCGCGTAGCGGCGATGCGCCCAAATTTCGGATAAAATAGTTACCGTTAAATTGTTTCAGGAGCCGAGGAGTATTTCGTCGTTGGCAAGGTCTTTCTTTTTAATGTTCTTGAAGCGCTGCACAATATCCGCGGCGCTCAGTTTTGCCTTTTCCGCCGCGTCGATATCCAGGATGATTTCCCCGCAGTCCATCATCAAGAGCCGGTTCCCGAATTCAAGCGCGTGATTCATGTTGTGGGTTATCATCATTACAGTAAGGCGGTAGTCCCGCGCGAACTTGACGGTAAGGTTCATGATAAGCTCCGCGTTCCGGGGATCAAGCGCGGCGGTATGTTCGTCCAGGAGCAGAAGGCTCGGTCTGCTCATCACCGTCATAAGTAACGTCAACGCCTGACGCTGACCGCCGGAAAAAAGTTCAACGTTGTCCTGCAGGCGGTTTTCAAGGCCCATGTCCAGAACCCGCAGTTGCTCGCGGAATTCTTCCCTCATGCGCCTGTTTAAACTGATCTTCAGCCCCTTGTAGCCCTTCTTGTGACAGATCACCATGTTGTCTTCCAGGCTCATCTTCCCCGCTGTTCCGAGAAGCGGGTTCTGAAATATCCGGCCTATGTAGCGGAAACGCCGGTATTCGGCTTCCCGGGTAATTTCCCGTTCCCCGTTCTGGGGGATGTCCCGCACCCCGTCCATGCTTGAGTAGGGGGCGCTGTACTGATCATCGTCCCTGATAAAGATGTGCCCCGAGGTAATGGGAACGGTGCCGGAAATCGCGTTGTAGAGCGTGGACTTTCCCGCACCGTTGGAACCGATTATCGTAATAAAGTCGCCCTTGTTTACCCTGAGCGTTATGTTTTCAAGTGCCCGTGTTTCATCGGCCGTACCGGGGTTGAACACCTTTACGAGGCTTTCTATACGGATCACAGACTGCCCCCCCGGTCACGTTTTTTCGCAAAGCCGGAACGGAAACCGTGCTTGCTTACTACTATGCAGATAATGATAAGAAGCCCGGTAATCAGTTTCAGGTCGTTCGCGGTCATGTGGACATAGTAGCCGTAATTCCGCGCCAGATACATAAGCGCCCGGTAGAGAATGGAGCCTAAAAGGACCCGCAGGGTAAGCATGGAAATCCTGTTGGACCGTATCAGGAACTCCCCGATCATAAGCGAGGCAAGCCCGGAAACTATCATCCCGGTTCCAAGGCCCACATCGGCAAAGCCCTGGTATATGGCGGTAAACCCCCCGGAAACCGCCACCAGTCCGTTGGCCAGGGAAATGCCGCACATCTTGATCACGTCCGGGTTCATCCCCTGGGAGATGATAAGCTGGGGATTCGCCCCCAGAGCGCCCATGGAAAGGCCAAAGTCGGTGTGGAAAAAAAGGTCCAACACTATTTTGATTAAAACCACTACGATAACGCACAGTATTACTATCGCGGTTTGGGAGGGCATAAAGGCTCCCGCCCATTCGGAAATAGAAGTAAACAGTGTTTGTACTTTTAAAAGGGAGAGATTCGCCCGGTTTCCCATGACCCGGAGGTTTATCGAATAGAGCATGGTCATGGTGAGGATTCCGGAAAGGAGATCCGGAATCCTGAGCCGGGTATGAATGAGAGCGGTTATGAGGCCCGCCGCGGCCCCGCCCAAAAAGGCGAGGCAGAAGGCAAGCGCCGAGGGAAGCCCCCTGACCAGGCACACCGCCATGATTGCCGCTCCCAGCGGAAAGGAGCCGTCTACGGTCATGTCCGCAAAGTTGAGTACGCGAAAAGTAATAAACACCGCCAGAACCATGATGCCGTAAATCAGGCCTTCCAGCAGAATCCCCTCAATCATGTACACTCTCCCATACGTCCTCCCCCATATCCAGCTCCCGATTCACAGTCCCGGTAAACCCAGGGGGTTCGCCCCTTTACTTTGTAGTCAGCTTTCCGTTTTCAAAGATGTGGGTCGCCTGGGAAAGGTACTTTTCCGGTATGGTGATCCCGCAAAGTTTGGCCGCGTCCAAATCGAAGAGCAGATCGGACTCGGAAGGATCGGTGAGGAATTTTACCGGAATGTCGGCGGGTTTCTTTCCCCCAAGAATATCGGCGATGATGTTTCCCGTCGCCACCCCGGCCTTGTAGTAATTAAAGCCGCTGGCGATC
Organism: Treponema sp.; assembly: GCA_031278025.1. The sequence goes on along the minus strand of JAITLF010000217.1, from coordinate 871 downwards.
ATGGCGCCGCCGCCGGTTACGGAAGTTACGTCCCCCGAGAAGATCGGCTTTTTCGCGGCGTTAAAAACCTGGATCAGGGCGGGAAGCGCCGAGTACACCACATTGTCGGTGGTCAGGTAGACGCCGTCCACCCGGTTCACAATGGCTTCGGCCGCCTGGCGCAGTTCCGCGGAACTGGTGATGGCCTGGGTTACAAGCGTCAGCCCGGCCTTTTGGCAGCCTTCTTCCACCAGGGCCAGCGCGGAAATGGAGTTGGCTTCCGAACTTGTGTAGATATAGCCGAGGGTTTTGATCCCGGCAATTTCCTTGAACAGGGCGATATGGTCAACCGTCGGAATGGCGTCCGAAAGGCCGGCCACATTCCCCGAACCGTTGGCCAGGGACGCTACCAGGTTTGCCCCGACAGGATCGGTCACCGCGGTAAACACCACCGGTATATCTTTAAAGGTGTTTGCCAGGGATTGGGAAACAGGCGTGGCAATGCCGACCGCGACATTAACTTTGTCGCTCTTAAACTTGTTGGAAATCTGGGCGCTGGTATTCGCGTCCGCGTTGGCGTTCTGCAGATCGATATCCGCGTCGATGCCCCGCTGTTTCAGCGCGTCCAGGATCCCCTGTTCGCAGGCGTCCAGCGCGTCGTGGGTCACAAATTTGGCGATCCCGATACGGGGTTTCCCGCCCTCCGCCGCTTTGCCGCCGGCGGCAAACAGGGGCAGGGCCAACAATGCCAGCGCCGCGATAGTGATCAGTTTCTTCATAAAATTCCTCCTTAAAGTAAACCGGCTTCTTCCGGTTTTTGCGTTTTGCGGTAGAGCGGCCTCAAACATCAGATTTTGAAACCACCCTCTTAATTTTATACAAGATTTTGTAA
>JAITLF010000088.1 GCA_031278025.1 Treponema sp. | reverse complement strand
TCGGCCTGCTCCCTCCGCCGCCGTTCGCAGTATGCGGTATACGCCTCGTAGAAGGGGTTCACATCAAGCCGCTTCAGGACAAACACCAGAAGCCGCACCGGATCGTCCGGGGGGATCAGCACGCCTGAATCCATCGGCAGGCAGAGTTGATTCAAGGTGGAGAGGGGTGTATAGGTTTTGGCGGGTAGAGTTTTCATATACCCAGTATAGCAACCGGGGGGTTCCGTTGGAATTCCCCGGCTTTTTTTGTCGTTAGGGTCTGGCCGTCAGGGCACAACCGGTCTGAAGCGGGCCGGCGCCCTCCCGCCGAATCGGGGACTTCTTTTACAGCCCCGTTTTATCAATTCCAATAACTGTCGTACCAACACTGCTGAAATTATCGCCCACGCCGGTTACACGGGACGCGCCGGCGTACCATGCCCTGCCCCTCAGCATCCACGCGGCCCACAAGTCCGGGTCACGGTCAATCGCCTCGCTAAAGTCCGCGACGGCCAGATCGTATTCCCCCCGGACGGCAAAGGCAATGCCCCGGTCAAGAAAAGTCCCGGCGGTCTTCGGCGTCCCGCCCGTCCTGTAGGACGCGGCCCGAATTACCGGCGCGGCTTTCCGCAGGGCGGCAAGCATCCGCTCAAAGTCACGGCCTCCCCGCACGTTAAGCCGGGTGGAGCTTTCGTGTACCGCGGTCTCCGTGTTTATCCCGTCGAGCCGGTAGCGGTACCTGCCCCCGATGTGCAAAAGCTCCCCGGTAATAACGTACCGCGCCCCCAGGAATTTGCCGACGCTTACGGCGGTCTGGTCGCTTACCTCCCCGGACATCTGAAAGTTAAGCTCCTTATACACGTATTCCAGGTTGTTCCGGTCCGCCACCTCAAGGCGCCCGTCCACCAGCGCCCCGGTTACCTCGTCCATGATATAGTCCGAAAGGTTCCCGTGGGGGAGGCGAAGGCCACAATCGCCACCCGCGTCCCCTCCGGCAGTTTGGCCGCCATTTCAACGGCGGATTGCGCTATCGCCTCCTCAAGGGAAGGATCGCCGCCGCCTTCCATTGTTGTCGCGCAGGAGGCAAGCAGCGCCGCCGCGAGTACGGCGGCCTTGGTAAACCATTGGTGTTTCCGCATTGGTATCTCCTGTAATGTGATATGAATAAGCCCCCGGCATTGCCGCCGGGGGCGCGGTTTCATGAGGAACAGCGTAGTACGGTTTGGGCCGGCGGCCAAGGGGAAACCGAGGGAATGGAAAAGAGGGAAAAACACGGGCCCGGTTACATGTTCCGCGAATTATGCCGCCGGCCGCGCTTACAAAACTTCGCGGCGCGCGCCGCCGAAGTCCAGCGGGGGAAGGGCGGGCGCGGATTCCGAAGCGGCTTTGTTTTCCGCCCTGATGGCGTCGAATACTTCCTGACGGAACACTTTGACCGTTTTGGGGGCGTCCACGCCCAGCCGCACCTGATCGCCGCGCACTTCGATGATGGAGACGGAAATATCATCCCCTATCATGATTTTTTCGTTGACTTTTCTGGAGAGTATGAGCATTATGGTTTCCCCGCGCCGGCCAGTTCAGCCATGATGTCGTGTTTGGTTTTCCAGCGGGCGTCCGCGAGAACTGCCTGCAAGCCTGTCCTGGTTTCCCGGTTGATAACGAGCGGCCCCTGCAGGTTGGCGGTCATGGGGCCGTCGGGCGGGACGGTCACTATCGAAAAGATCAGCGCCTTTTCCGGGGAATAAATGCCGATTTCCGCCATTTCCTCGTTGCTGATGTTCACCTCGTAATCGCTCCTGAAAAGGAAGGGGTTCACCAGTATAAAGGCCACCCGCTCCAGGTCCAGGGACTGCAGCCAGTAAAAGGGCTGGCGGTCGGCGTCCAGCAGCACGTATTCTTTGAAACTCTCGAAACCGAACAGCCCGTCGGGAAAAGTGATTTTCTGGCGTTCGTCTACATCAATCAGGCCTGAGGCCTTGGTCACAACCTTCACCGTTCTCTCCTCTGTATTAATTGTTCCCGGTTTTACCGCAGGAAATCAAGTAAGGTTTGCGGCAGAATCCGCGCCGCGGTCTGCAAACTTGCCTGATGGGCGAACTGCATCATTTTGAGGTCCGTGGCGGCGTCGGTCAGGTTGACCGAGGATTCGCGGGCAAGACTTGCGGTGACGTCGGGTATTTCCTGGTTGAGCCTGACCCAGGCCATTTCGGCGCGTTCCTGCCGGCCGCCCACTTCGGCAATCCGGAAGCCCAGGTTATCCAGGGCCAAATCTATGCCCGCTATGCCCTGGCTGCCGATGAACTCCTGATCCCCGCGGAACAGGGCGTCCCGCAGGCGGATTACCATGTCGAACATGGAGCCGCCGGCCACGCGCGCGGAACTGTCCCAATTGGGGGCGTTGTTCTCCATGTTGCCCCGGATAATGCCCAGATCGCGCAATACCGCGGTTCCGGCCGCCGGCCCCTCGACGGAATCCTCGGCGCGGATGAGGTGGGCGTTGGTTCCCTCAAGGACAAGGCCCTTGCTCTCCGGGTCGATGTAGGCCTTTACCGGCGCGGGTGAATCGTTTATTTTCGCCACAATCGCCGGAAGGGTGTCGCCGGCGGAGACGTCTATACGGACGCCGTCAAGGAAGAAAGCGCCCGGCGCGTTCACCCGGTAACCGGTGGCGTCCACGCTGGAAAAGACCTGCATCTTCTCCGCCCAAAAAACCTCGCCGCCGCCGGTATCCAGGTCAAGGTATGTCCCGTCGCTTATTTCGGTTTTCCGTGAAGCGCCCGCGCCGCGGTATTCCACCCTGACCACCATGCTCCCGCCGCTGTCGGCGACGGTTCCCTCCACAACGCGGAACGGCTCGGTAAACACTTTGTCCCCGGCAAAAAGCTGCCGCGTGTCCGGCCCCACTTTATTGGAAAGGGCCACAAGCTCCTTAAGCAGTTCGTTTATCTCCACCCCCATCAGTTGCAAGTCATCGCCGCTATACGTGCCGTTCGCGCCGGTCACGGCCAGTTCCCGTACCCGCTGCAGCACGCTGTTCGCCTCGTTCATGTAGTTGAAGGCCGCGTTGTAATGGTCGCCGGCGTACCGGGTGTTTTTCTCAAACCGTTCCAGCCGGGCAAGGTAGGACTCGTAGCGCACCGCGTGCGCGGCGGCCAGCGGATCGTCCCGCAGTTCGCGGAGCCTGCTCTCCGAGGCAATCCGCGACTGTATGTTGGAAAGCCCCTCTTCCTGCCGCCTGAGGTAATACTGCACGTCGGTGTTGGGCATATCCGTCGATATTCTTCTCATGTCATTCTCCTTACGTTCCCGCTATAGCGGCCGCTTACTCCGGGTGGTATCCTTAGACCCCCATCCGGTTGATCAGCGTATCCAGCATGGAATTGACGGTGGTGATAAACCGCGCCGCCGCGTTGTAGCCGTGCTGGTAGCGGATTATGTTGGCCAGTTCCTCGTCTATGTTCACGCCGGAAATGGACTGCCGCATGTCGTGGAGCTGCTTCATGATCAGGTTTTCCGTTTCCAGCGCCCTGCCGCTCTGTTCGCCCAAAAGGCCGACGCGGCCGGCGGAGTCGGCAAAGTAGTCGTCAAAGGTGGCAAGGCTTCCGACCATAACCGCCGTGTTTCTGATTGAGGCTATTGCCGCGGCCGCCTCGCCGTTGCCGGGGTTGGCCTCCCTGCCGTTATAGCCGAAGCCCGCCGCCACCGAGCCGGGGTCTTTCACGAGCGCGGGATTTACCTCGATCCAGCCTGAGGGATGGGCGACGGGAGATAGGGCGTAGTCTTCCGCCCCCCCGCGGAGGCTGGTGACCGCGTCGGCCCGTCCCCAGTCGTAAGCGCCTTCAGGCCCGGAGGCGCCGAGCAGCCCGGCGTAGCCGGCGAGGAAATGGCCTGAATCTTCCACATGGCGGATGACAAAATCGGGATTTTCCCGCGCGCCGTTCACGGCCTCCGCCGGGGTTCCCTTGAGGGAAAGCCTGCCGTCTCGATTCAGGCGCGCCACGACCTCCGCGCCGGAGTTGTTGATCCGCGTAATAATGTCGGAGACCGTGTCGGTGGCGTAATACGGTACCTGTACCTCCCCGTCCGCGCCGGAAAGGGTGATCACCCCCTCAAGGCCGCTCTGGGCCTGCGCTTCCAGCGGGTTAAGGCCGTTCATCCGGTAGAGGTAAGTGGAATCGAACGCCCCATCGCCGTCACGGTCGTAGTTGCCGTTCACGTTGGTTACAAAAGGATACTCGGAGAAGAAGTTGTTTCCCGTGGTCCCGTTGATGCCGTAGGCCTCACGGTGTATCTCGTTCACCAAATCGGCAAAGTTCATGGTCATGTTGTCCAGCGTCTGGATTTCCCGCTCAACGGTAATGTCCCGCAGTTCCATAAAGGCCCCAAGCGCGCCCTTTTCAAAACGTATTTCCTCCCGCGTGTCCTGCCAAAAGATGCGCGCATAGCCTTCGGTATCGATACCTTTGCGCAGATCAAACTGACGGCCTATCTGCCCCTGTACGAGGATCATTCCCGATGTGTGAACCATGAATTCGTCGGGGTCGCGGTTGTCCACGGTTACGTTGATTATTGAGGAGAGTTTGTCAACGAGGAGATCGCGGCGGTCCATAAGATCGTTGGGATTATCCCCCTGGGCCTTGACGCGCTGGATCTTGCCGTTAAGGCTGGCGATCTGGCGGGAAAGCTCGTTCACCCTTCCCACGGTAAGCTGAATGTCCTCATCAAGCTGTACCTGCAGGCCCTTGAGGCCCTGGTAGCGGTTGTGGATGCCGTCGATAAGGGTCTTGCCCCGCTCAATCACCGCCGTGCGGGGCGCGGTATCCGCGGGGTAAGTGGAAAGTTCCTGCCACGCGTCCCAGAAGGCATCCATTTTGCTCCGCACGGAATTCTGCCCCGGCTCAAGGTACAGGTTGTCTATCATGCGGACATAAGGGTCGCGGGCGGACCAGTAGCCTTCGGCGGAAGCCTGCGCCACAATCCGCTTGTCCAGCAGTTGGTCCCTGAGCCGCTCAATCCGCTCCACTACAACGCCCTGGCCTATCTGCCCCGGTGTTTCCTCGCGGTTCATGCCCGGCAGGTAAATCGGCTCAAAGGCAGCCATTTCCACCCGCTGCCGGGAATAGCCCTCAGCGGCGGCGTTATCCAGGTTATGGCCGGTAACGTACAACGCCTGCTGATGGGCGTGCACTCCACGCTTGCCGATTTCAAGCCCCATAAAGGTTGATGTCATGCCGTTCTCCTTATATTCGCTTGTTGAGGACCATGCTCCGCATATCATGGGAAATGGGCGTTCCCCGCATGGTATAGATACGCCCGCCCCGGCCGGGAAAGGCAAGCTCGAAAAAGCCCTCCAGCGCCGCTCTGACCCCGCCGAGGTAGTTCATCAGGGACTCGTTGGACATGCGCAGCTTGAGGGACGCGAGCTTCAGGCTGCGGTATATGGCGGTCAGTTCGTTACGTTCCGCGAGGGGAAGGCGGGCGGCAAACACATAAAAGCGCCCCCTGGCCGGTGCGCCGGGCGGCGCGGCCGCTTCCGAAAGCGGGACGCCCGTTTGGCCGGAAGGCCCGGCGGCGTCCGTTTCCGCGAACAGGGCCTCCCTCTCTTTTTCCAGCACGGCGATTTCTCCCTCAATGGCGTCGAGCGCGTTAAAATGGCCCTCAAAATCGGTCCATTCACGACTGACCGCCGCGTCCCGTATCAGCTCCTGGAGCGTCCCGGCCTGTTGTACCAGTTCACACTCCCTCAGCAATATTTTCCTGCATTGTTCGTACCGCATGGCGACCTCTGTTTTAGTCATAAGGAAAAGTTTGGCGCCTTTTCCTCAATATCAAATATCGGCGTTTTGGAAATAAGAATTAGCAGGGACAAAAGTATTATGAGCGGCGCCTGTTCCAAAACCCCTTGAAAAGATAGGGACGATAGAAACATAGCAAAGTTACAGTCGATAACGTTCCGCTGTATTACGACAAACGGAAAATTGCACGTTTCTCGTATATGCTTCCCGCCCCGCCTGCGGTATTTACTTGTATTATAAAGAATTAGCGTTGCTGGTTCGGTATGCCTAAACTTTCTGGTATTT
>JAITLF010000020.1 GCA_031278025.1 Treponema sp. | reverse complement strand
AGTTCTAGACCCAGGTCTGCGAGTTCTAGACCCAGGTCTGCGAGTTCTAGACCCAGGTCTGCGAGTTCTAGACCCAGGTCCGCGAGTTCTAGACCCAGGTCTGCGAGTTCCAGACCCAGGTCTGCGAGTTGAACCTGCTCCCCTCTATCGCTGCCAGTTCCTTCCCGTATGACTCAAACTTCACTCCCCCCATGAGGTTATTTACTGTTTTGATGTCGTTGTTTCTATACTTTTGACACTCTGAGGCGGCTGCCCCCTTCTTATCTTTCCGTATGGGATACAATACACTCTTCCCATGCGATCAACCAAAGCGATCATTCATCTTGACCGGCTGGGCCGGAATATAGCGGCGGTACGGACAAAAATCGGGCCGAAACCGTTAATCTGTATGCCGGTAAAGGCCGATGCCTACGGTCACGGGGCGGTTCCGGTGGCTCAGGCGGCCCTGGAAGCGGGGGTCCGCTATCTGGCGGTAGCTACGGTGGATGAGGGGATAGCGCTTAGGGAGGCGGGCATCGGGGCGCCTGTCTTGTTGCTGTCCATCCCCCTGCCCGAAGAGCTTCCCGCCGTGGCCGCGGGGGATCTGTGTCCCCTCATCGGCGACCGGGAATATGCGGAAGCCGCCGCGGGGGCCGCCGAACATGCAGGGCGGCGGCTCTCGGTACACCTCAAGGTTGATACCGGTATGGGCAGGGTGGGCTGTCCCCCGGAGGCTGTGAGGGAACTCGCCGCCTTCATTGCCGCCCGCCCTTCCCTGGCCCTTGCGGGGACGGCCACGCACCTGGCCGCGGCGGACTCCCCGGCGGCTGCGGACGTGGCCTATACCGGGAAACAGCTTGCCCGGTTCAGGGCCGCCGCCGGGGAGATACGCCGGGCGGGGATCGATCCGGGACTCCTCCACGCGGCCAATTCCGGGGCGGTCATCTTCCACAAAGACGCCTGGTTTGACATGGTGCGTCCGGGGATCCTGCTGTATGGCTACGGCGCGCCGGAAAGGGCGCCGGAGGTAGAACCGGTAATGGAACTGGCCACGCAGGTCTCCTTTATCAAACAGGTAAAGGCCGGGGAGACGGTTTCTTACGGCAGAACCTGGACCGCGCCGCAGGATACCGTGATTGCCACCCTTCCGGTCGGCTATGGCGACGGGCTGCCCCGGCGTTTGAGCGGGAACTGGCCGGTTCGTATCCGGGATGCCCTGTATCCCCTGGTGGGACGTATTTGCATGGATCAGTGCATGGTGGACCTGGGACCGGATGCGGACATAGGGCGCTGGGAGCCGGTAACGGTTTTCGGCGGCGGCGCCCCAAACGCCGCAGTCCTGGCGGCGCGGATAGGGACCATCCCCTACGAAATCACCTGCGGCGTTAACAAGCGGGTACCCAGGGTATACCGGTATTAGCGCCTTTCCTCATTCTTTATTCTTTTTGAACAATTTGTAAAAAAGCAACAGGAACTTGTAGCGGAGGTAGAGAAAAAACCTAAAAATCAGGAGGGGGTTGCGGCAGCAGAAGCCTATCCACTCAAGGCCATTATCAAAGACGCCGCGGGAAGGCCGCCGCCTCCGTTTGGCGAAAACATCGTAGAGATCGCTGCACCAGAGGCGGAGCCCCCGGTTAAGCTGGCTGCTGTTCCGGGCTATCCACCGTTCCCCTCCCTTTACCCCTTTGCCAACCAAGAGGACGGAGGGAGCCGCCTTGCGTATGGCCAGGAGGAGGAGCGCTTCTTTCTGTCGTTTAAAACCTCCGGGGTAGCGGCCCACCACGCGGAGATGCGGGAAGGTTTGGCGTATGTTTTTTTCAGTCTTTTTGAGGACCTTCTGATTTCCGCCTAAAAGGTAGGTGGAGAATTCCCGGTTTTCCAGGATGGTCAGGAGGTTGACGACGAAGTCGAAGGGCATGTAGCGGACCGGTGTCTTTCCGGTAAGGAATTTGGCGCCGCCGACCAGGCTCTTGGAAATAGGGATGACCAGGGAAGCGCTGGTGATAAAAGAGCGGTATTCCCCGTTCCTTCTGGCCTTGAGGAGATCCCACAGGGAGAGGAGAACGATGTTTTCGCCTTTTTCGGAGTTCAATAATTGAAAGATACGATCCGGCAGATGTTCCTGGGGCAAAATATCCAGAGGCACCTTGAGCAGGCTGATCCTTTCCACTAACGGCTTACTTTCGGCATCCACGAAGCGTTCTCCAAAAGAATGATACGTATGATCGCCTGGGCATACAAGGCGGCGGTTTCGACCCGTAAAACCGTATCCCCCAGGGTGAGCGGTTTAAACCCCGCAATCATACAACGGGAGACCTCTTCCGGGGAAAAACCACCCTCGGGGCCTACCGCAAAAACCACTAAATCAGGGCGTGTATCAAGATACCGGTGGAAAGACCCCTGTTCAAGGGGGTTCTGATGAAAAAGAAGGCCCACAGGCCGCTCATACTTCCCCTTTAGTCCTTCCCAATACTCAAGCAGGGCATCAAAAGCCGCCGGCTCCCGCACCGCAGTGGCTATCCCCGAACCGCTTTGCTGCCGGGCTTCCCGGATGATGCGCCGCCACCGTTCCAGCCGGCAGGCGGTATCTTCCGGACGGGACACGGAATAGGCGGATATGAAGGGAACGATTTCCGTAACTCCACCCTCGGCGGCCTGGCGTATAATAAGGTCCATCTTGGCGCCTTTGGGCAGAGCCTGGAACAACGCCAGGGGCGGCAACAGCGCTACAGGAGCCCCGGCTTCCGAAGGAAGGCCGCCTTCATGAGGAAGGCGTTCACCGGTAAGACAGCCACTGGTCAGGGAAACGACGCCGATCCGGGCGGACTCCCCATTAGGGAAGCATGCGTCAAAAACAGCGCCGGGCCGTAAACGCCTTACCCTGGACAGATAGTGAAAATCCCTGCCTGTTATATACACAAATCCGCCCGCATCAGGCATGGCGGACAAGATGAATTGCTTCATTATTAATTATACGCAATATGAACCAGCCCCCGTTAAGAAGCCAACGCGCCTTCTTCCTCTTGCGACTCCTCCTGTAAGACTCTGAGGGTCTTCGTTGTCCTCATCAAGGCGTTATAGGTCCCGCCCCGGAGGATTTTCACCGCTTCCTGGAGCTGCACATCGTATTCCAGATCGTAAACCGGGACAATTACGGTACGGTTTTGCTCATCCCTTACTAGGCGGCGGAGCAGGCCCAACTCAAGATGGTACTCCCCGTAAAGTTCCTGGACAAAACGATCCACTTGGGCCGCAGAGGCTTCGGGGTTTTCCTCCACAAAGACGGGAATCCTGTTCGCCGCTATAAGGGCGGAAAGCTGTTCGGAATCCTCCCCGGTGAATTCGGGAAAAAGCACTTCCAAATCCGGGGGTATGCCGATTTTATCGATATTCACGTCGCTGGGAGTATAGTACCGGGCGGTGGTGATCTTGAACCCCGCCTTGTCCAGCGGATAAACCTGCTGGACCGAACCTTTCCCAAAAGACTTCTCCCCCACCAGATAGGCCCGGCCCCTGTCCTTTAAGGCGCCGGCCACAATTTCCGACGCCGAGGCGGAACCCCGGTTAATCAGGACCACCACGGGTATCTCCGCCGGGAGCAGGGTAGAGCGCCGGGCATTAAAAACAGTGTTCTCCGACGCGATACGGGATTTGACCGAGACCACCACCCCGCCTTCCAGGAAGAAGTCCCCTATCCCGACGGCGGACTGGAGAAGCCCGCCGTAATTGTTCCGCAAATCAAGGATGAGGCCCTTATACCCGTGGGACTGGAAGTTTTGCAAGGCGACCCGTGTCCGTTCCACCGTCAACGCATTGAAACTGATGAGCTTCAGGTACGCGATGTCCCCAATCATGGCCTGTTTTACCGTAGGCACCTCAATAACCTCCCGGACGAGGGAAACGGGAAATTCAAGGGTCTTTCCCCGGCGAATCAGGAGCTTGATTTCCACCCCCGCCGGCCCCTTGAGGCGGGCCAGAACTTCATCCATGGTAAGGACATCGGTGGATTCCCCGTTAATTTCCTTGATGAGATCCCCCGGTTTAAGGCCCGCCCGCCATCCAGGGGTGTCCTCTATGGGGGAAGCAACTTCTACATACGGCGGTTTACCATCCGGCCTTTCATTCACCGGCTTGGAAATATAAAGCCCCACCCCCCCGTAGGTTCCCTGGATAACATTCTCGCTCAGGTCGGCCATCTCCGACTCCTGGAGGAATACCGAATACGGGTCGTTCAATGCACCGAGCATACCCCGTAAGGCGCCTTCGTAAACAGCTTTAGGATCTACCTCTTCAACATAATGATTTTGAATGAAGTCAAACACATTCTGTAGGAAGTTCATATACCGTTGCGAATTCTGTTCTTTGCCTTGGGCTTCCACACGGGGAACCGACGCGATGATAAAAACAACGCAAAGAATGAAGGTTGGCGCCAACCAAAGCAACACGGGGAGAAACTTTCTCCCGGAGGGATTATTTAGTGCTTTCATTTTACAAATATAATGAAGATATCTATCCGGCTTTGTCAATGCGGCCCTGCGGAGCCCCGAACTGCGTCAAATCACGCAGTTCTTTATACGGCAACCCTGCCAGGCCCCGCAAACTAGGCGTTCAAAAATCCGTCAATCCGCGCAAGGAGGTCCCCAAAGGTATCCACGCAGGGGAGGTCCTGCTGACTTTGCCGTATGCCGGGGGGAGCGCGGAAAAGACAGCCCGCGTCGGCCTCCCGGATCATCTTGAGGTCGTTGAAGGAGTCGCCTGCGGCAAAGACGTGCATATTGATAGACTTGAAGGCCGCAACCGCGTGTTTTTTGCCCTCCGGCTGGCGCAGGCGGTAGCCGGTGATGACGCCGTCCGGGGCGACGGCCAGGCTGTTGCAGAACAAGGCAGGGTAACCCAGTTTAGCCATCAGGGGCTTGGCAAACTGCTCAAAGGTATCGGAGAGAATGATAACCTGCGTCCGCTCCCGCAAGGCCCGGACAAAATCCGCCGCCCCTTCCAGGGGTTCCACCGTGCGTATCACCCGCTGTATGTCAGGCAGCCTGAGGTTGTGGGTACGCAGCAAGTCCAGGCGGAACGCCATCAGCTTGTCGTAGTCAGGCTCATCCCTGGTAGTCCGCCGGAATTCGGGAACCCCCACGGCATCGGCAAACGCAATCCAAATTTCGGGGATCAGAACCCCTTCCAGATCAAGGCATACAAGGTACATGGTCCTATTTAGCATAAAAATCCGCGTTTAGGCAAGAGAACGCAGGACAGGCGCAGGGATTCAAAGTATCACCCATCGGGTTCATCTCCCCAGACGAAAAGGATAAAAGCGGACCAGTTTTCATGGAGAAAACGACTGAAAATGTACCTCAGCGCACTAAAGAAATTGTCCTGACGGCCAGACCGGTTCCGGGCCC
>JAITLF010000006.1 GCA_031278025.1 Treponema sp. | reverse complement strand
TACGGCGCGGTTTTACCTCAGGCCCCATTACCAGCTTGAGGGGCTTACCGCTTCCCTGCGGCTGGTTACCAAGGTTCCCAGCGGCGCATAATTTAGGTTCTCAAAACCGCGATGTTATCGCGGTAAAATACTATTTTTGGAGGTTTTTTATGGCAAGTGTTTATTTTTTGCAGTTGGACGGTATCGAAGGGCAGGCCTCGGATAAAGCCCATGACAAGTGGCTGGAGCTTATCTCCTTTTCCCACGGCGGCACTCAAAATGTGTCGATCCAGCGGAGCGGAGACGTGGCCGGGCGGGGGCAGTTTCTCCCCCTGACCTTTGTTCACGCGGTGGACAAGGCTTCGCCGAAACTCCAGCTCTACTGCATGAACGGCAGCAAAATCGAAAAAGCCGTGCTTCAGTACTGCCGGGTTATCGGCGGGGCCCAGACTCCGGTGTACGAGGTTACCCTGGAGAATGTGCGGGTCGCAAAAACCCTGGTCAAAACTATTGAAACCGGCTCAGGCGGCACTAACGACCCCTTTACCCAGCAGCCGGTAGAAGAGGTGGATCTTGTGGCTGGGAAAATCACCTGGAAGGTTACCCCCATTAAGCCCGACGGCTCAAAGGACGGGGCGATTGAGGCGGCCTACGATCAGATTGCCAACGCATAGACGGCAGCAAGCGGACAAGAGCGCTCCCTAAGGGGCGCGCTCTTGTTCAAAACGGGGTGTGCATGGAAAGCGGCAGTGCAAAACGCCGGAACATCCGGAAAGAAGACGCCCGGTATAAACCCTATGTACTCAAGCGTTTAACCGATGATGAGCCTTACGAAAAAGGTGAACGAGGAGCTGCTTTTTATTTCCCGGCTGGATCTGGAGACGGGAGACGCAAGCCTGAGTGAGCTAGGAGCCTTTTGCAATGGAACTGCTGGATTATTATCGTGATAATCTTACCTATATAAGAAATTTAGCTTCGGAATTTTCTTCGGAGTTTCCCAAGATTGCCGGTCGCTTGGGCTTGGGGGAATTTGAATGTGAGGACCCCTATATCGAACGTCTCCTGGAAGGGACCGCATTTTTATCCGCCCGGGTGGAAAAAAAACTTGACGAGGGGTATTACCGGTTAGTGGAATCGGTTCTGAATTCCATAGCCCCCAGCGCCCTCTATCCCATTCCATCGGGAGCGGTGGTAGAGCTGGCCGTGAATTCCGGCAATGAAAAGGTCCGCAGCGGGGCCGTCCTACCCGCGGGCACGGCGGTGGATGTCGCTATTCCTACTATTAATACCCTCTGCCGCTTTTCAACCCTGGAGGATACCCGCCTTTCCCACTTTGTGGTAGAGGAGGCGGAATACATTACCCGGAATCTTTCGGATTACGGCGTCAATGCTTCCCAGGGTTATGCGGGGCTCCGCATAAAACTCTCCGGGGCCGGCGCCATGGCTGCTACGGATCATCTGTGCTTCTACATTAACCTGGCGGAAGCGGACGCTTCCCTGCTCCTCCGCCAAATCATGCAGGAAACCATGGCCGTCTATGTCCGGGGCGGGGATAAGGAGCGTTTTGAGTCCCTTTCCGGTTTTTCCCTGGATATGCCCCTGGCTATAGGGAAAAATTTCCTGCCTGGCCGGATTAAAGGCCATGTTCAGGGCCTCAGGATACTACAAAATTTTTTATCCTACCCTGATTTTTTCAAGTTTTTTACCCTGAAACATCCTGAAGGTCTTTTTCCTTCCTCCCTGACTACCGCGGAACTGCTCCTGGTGTTTGCCCGGCGGGAGCCTTCCCTGGCTTCCCTCAAGGACTCTTCTCTAAGGCTCAACTGCGTTCCCGTTATGAATCTTTTTGCCAAACGTTCCGACAGGGTCCTGATTGAGAGAGAGGCCTACCAATTTCACGTTGTCCCCGACCGGGCCGCGCCCCAGGATTATGAGGTGGTGCATATTCAAAGCCTGGAATTCTTTAACGAACAAAACGAAACCCTTTTTATGGCGGATAATTTTTATGAGGATAACCCCCTGGCGGAGCGGACCAGAAAGAACTTTTTTAGCCAGCGCCGCAGCAAAAGCCTGGTGAATTCCCGGGACACCCGGCGCAGTTCCTACGACGGGGTGGAGGTGTTTGTTTCCTTTTCGGTTCAGGAGAAAAAAATGGAAGAGGCCTATCAGTTTGCAGCGGAAACAATCTGCACCAACCGGGACCTCCCCCTGCTTTTGCCCGCGGAAGCGTTCCTGAGCGTCCATAACCCCCTGCTGAGCGGAGCGGCTTTTATTGTCCGCCCGACCCGGCCCGGTTATTCCCTTTTCCACCGGGGGGTGGATTCGGATTTTTCAAAAATAAGCCACGTTGTTTTTAACCTTTCCGCGCTGCTGTGGCAAAACGGAAAATTTCCCCTGGAGGCCCTGCGGGCCCTGCTGGGTTCCTATCAGATCCGCTCCGGGGAGGAAATGGAACGGATCCTGGAGGGCATGGCGTCACTGGAAAGCGAGCGCACGGTTTTCCGATTTATAGAAGGGGGGGCGGTTTTTTTTGAGCCGGGCTGGAAAATCAGCTTTACCCTGGATGAAACCGCGTATGCCGGCATGGGGTATTATATTTTTGGGAAGATTGTCGCTGAAATTTTGCGGTCCTTTGCCCCAATCAATACCCTTTTGGAGATTCATTTTTTTACCAAACAATCAGGACGGATCGCGGTATGGAAGACCTTAGAAAACTGATTAGAACCTGGTCCCAGAATCTCCGCCAGGGCATATCCGCGCCGGACTTTTGGGGTTTTGTGCGGAAGCTGGAGAACAGCAACTCCGGAAAGCCCCGGCTGGGGTACGCCAAGCATCCCTCGGAAGAAAATATCCGCTTTGGACAGACCCCCCATCTCTACTTTCCCCCCAGCGATATTGCCGAGATCATCGAAGGGAAAAAAGCGGGCCTTGACGCGATAATGTTTACCTACTTCCTGGGCCTTCTTGGGGTGAACGGGCCCATGCCCCTGGAGTTTACCCATTATGTCTATCAACGCTCCCGGAACCATTACGACCAAACCTGGCGGCGCTTTCTGGATATTATCCACCACCGGATGCACGTGTTGTATTACCGGGCCTTTGCCCAAAACGAGCAGAGCATCAGCTTTGATCGCCCGGGTGATGATCCGGTGCGGGAGATGATCAAAAGCCTTACGGGGCTGTCCCCGGGAATGGGCTTTGATCCGGTTTCACAAACCATCGCCCTTTCCTACGGGGAAAATTTTTCTTTTATGGCTAGGAACCGGAGCGGCCTGGAGGACACCCTGCGGCGTATGCTCAACACCGCGGTTACGGTGCGGGATTTTGTTGCCGTCCCCTACGACCTTAAAGCTGAGGACTACGCGGTTTTGGGCAATCCCCAAACCGCGGTCCTGGGGCTGAACCTACAGATCGGGCGGAGCTGTCTCTGTGTTACCCGTCAATTTGAGATAGCAATCGGGCCAATCGGCTTTGACACCTATCAGATGTTAATGACCCCTTTGGGGGGGTTTGAACTGTTGCTACAGACGGTTAAGCTCTACCTAGACCGCCCCCTGGATTACGTCTTTGTGGTTCACCTGGCCCGGGGTAATGTCCCCCCGGCGCGGCTGGGCTTTGACTGGGACCAGGCCAACGCAGACGCGGCCCAACTGGGCTATACCTGCTGGATCGGCAGCCCCAACCGGGACCTGGAATTGAGAATCGACGCTTCCCGGTTTACCCGCTTACGAGAGGGAGCGCAAAATACTATGGATAAGACGGCATAAAGTCGAAAAGGAGTAAAAGGACCTATGAGTAAACTTAAACGGATTCAGCTTTTTTCAAAACTGGATGAAAAGGCGTATAAGTCGATAGAAAGCGCCACGATTCTCTGCAAGACCCGGGGCAATCCCTACATTGAATTGACCCACTGGGTAAACCAGATCCTCCTCTCGGAAAACACCGACTGGCACGAGGCCCTGCGTTTTTTTGCCCTGGACGAGGGAAAACTGTCCAAGGACATGATCGCCGCCATGGACGCCCTGCCCAGAGGGGCTTCCTCCATCTCGGACTTTTCCAACACCATAGAGCTGGCAATCAAGGAAGCCTGGATGACAGCCTCCCTGGTCTTTAAGGAAAACGCTATCAGGACTGGGCACCTCCTTATCGCCCTCAAGCAGACCCCGGAATTCGCCCGGCAGCTCCACGACATGAGCGGCGAGTTCCTCAAGATCAACGGGGATATGCTGGCGGAAAAATTCCCGGAGATCGTCAAGAATTCCGGGGAAACCTCCACCGCAGCGCCTTCCAGCGAAAGTGGCGCCACGGGCCAGGCCGGCGCCCTTATGGGGAGCGCCGCCATGGGCGGCGCCGAGGCCCTGCGGCTCTACACAACGGACATGACCGCCGCGGCCGCTTCCGGCAAGAGCGACCCCATTGTGGGGCGGGACAGCGAGATTCGCAAGATCATCGACATACTTATGCGCCGCCGCCAGAACAACCCCATCATCACCGGGGACGCGGGGGTGGGCAAGACCGCGGTGGTGGAGGGCTTCGCCCAGCGGCTTGCCGCGGGGGACGTGCCGGGCAGCCTCAAGGGGACCCGGCTCCTCTCCCTGGACATCGGCCTCCTCCAGGCCGGGGCCAGCATGAAGGGGGAATTCGAAAACCGCCTGAAGCAGGTGATCGAGGCGGTGCAGGGCTCCGAAACCCCGATCATCCTCTTTATCGACGAGGCCCACACCATGATCGGCGCCGGGGGGCAGGCGGGGCAGAACGACGCCGCCAACCTCTTAAAGCCCGCCCTGGCCCGGGGGCAGCTCCGGTGTATCGCCGCCACCACCTACCAGGAATACATCAAATACTTTGAAAAGGACCCGGCCCTGACCCGGCGGTTCCAGAACATCATCGTGGACGAACCCGATGACCAAAAAGGCACGGAGATGATGCGGGGCATCGCCGCCACGCTGGAGGCCCACCACCAGGTGGCCATCCTGGACGAGGCCTTGGAGGCGGCGGTCAAGCTGTCCCGGCGCTATATCCCCGCCCGGCAGTTGCCGGACAAGTCGGTGAGCATCCTGGACACCGCCTGCGCCAAGGTTGCTTTGAGCCAGAACGCGGAGCCCGCGGAACTGGAATACTGCCGCCGCCGGATAGAGGCCTTGGAACTGGAAACGGAGATCCTCAAACGGGAGGAGTCCGGGGGCTTTGACCACAAGGAAAAGCTGGATGACATTGCAAAGGAGATCGCCTCCGAACAGGAAAAAAAGGCCGCGCTGGAAAAACGGCTGGAAACGGAAAAGGCCCTGGTGGCGGATATTACCCGGCTCCGGGAAGAAGCGAAGGCGGAACCGGAAAAAGCGGGCCTCAAGGCGGAACTGGAGGCGAAACGGAAGGAACTGGCGGAAGTCCAGGGGGAAACGCCCCTGGTGTTTCCCTTGGTGGACAGCCAGGCGGTGTCCTCGGTCATTTCCGAATGGACCGGGATCCCTCTGGGACGGATGGTCAAGGACGAGATCCGGTCGATCCTCACTCTGGACAAGGAACTGCAAAGCCGGGTTATCGGCCAGGATCACGGCTTGTCGATAATCTCCAAGCGGGTAACCACGGCGCGGGCTTCCCTGGCGGACCCCAACAAGCCCATCGCGGTGATCATGCTGGCGGGGCCTTCCGGCACGGGGAAGACCGAAACCGCCCTGGCCCTGGCGGAGCAGATCTACGGCAGCGAGGAGAACATCATCACCATCAACATGAGCGAATTCCAGGAGGCCCATACGGTTTCCACCCTCAAGGGCGCGCCTCCGGGCTACGTGGGCTACGGCGAGGGAGGCGTCCTTACCGAAGCGGTCAGGCGCAAACCCTACAGCGTGGTCCTTCTGGACGAGGTGGAAAAGGCCCACCCGGACGTACACGAGATCTTCTTCCAGGTCTTTGACAAGGGCCAGATGGAAGACGGCGCGGGACGGCTCATCAACTTCCGCAATACCGTGATCATCCTGACCACCAACGTGGGGGACGCTGTTATCGCGGACCTCTGCGCCGACGAGGACAAGCTGCCGGATTCCTCAATACTGGAAAGCGCCGTCAGGCCGGAGATGATGCGGGTCTTCCCCGCGGCCCTTTTGGGGCGCCTGCAAATCGTGCCCTACTACCCCCTGGGGAAACGGGCCCTCTATTCCATCATCGACCTGAAACTGGGAAAGATCAAAAAACGGGTAGCCGACAACTACCGGGCGGAACTGACGGCCGCCGGCGCGGTGAAGGACGAGATCATCCGCCGCTGCGACAACGCGGCCAGCGGGGCCCGGCTCATCGACGGGGTGATAAGCAACAGCATCCTGCCGGAGATCAGCGCGGAATTCCTAAAGAACATCATGGAAGGGCACACACTGAAACGGGCCCTTATCGACGTGAAGGACGAACAATTCACCTATTCTTTTGAGAACAAGGAGGACTAGATGCCGACCCCTGTCGCAACCATCGCCAATTTAACCGCCACCGGAGACGTGATCATCGGACCCGGCGGGCTGACCACCATGTGCAAGGGTCTGCCCGTTGCCTGTATGGGGGATGCCGTGGCGGGCCCCCTGTGCGTAGCCGGGGTCATCACCATGACCACGGCGATAAACAAGCTGGCCAAAGGCCGGCCCACGGCCTGTCTGGGCAGCCTGGTTACCGGGGTTGCCCCCTTGGGCTTTCCGGTGTCCACCGCCGTGCTCGTCTGCCCCAACGTAAACGTGATTGTATAGGAGGGCAATATGCCGAATACACCCGCGCCCATGCCCAAAAACGGCCTGACCATGTACCTTGCCGGCGGCCTTTACCCGGACCTCTACCCCTGGGACCTGACCCTGGAAGAAGGCTTCTCCCGGCTTTTCCGGGGGGAACTCACCGTCATTTCCTCGGCAAAACACGATATGACGGAACTTTCCGCCCTGTTGGACAAGGGCATCACCCTTACCATAAGCCAGAAACTGGAGGAGGACACGACAAAACGGCGGACCCGGTACCTCCACGGCATCGTTACCGGCGTAAGGAGCGCCGGCATCTTCCTGAGCGGGCAGGCCGGGGTAAGCGACTGTTTCAGCTATGTCCTTACCATAGAGCCGAAGCTGGCGCGGCTGGCCTACACCCGGTTTACCGCCCCCTATTACCGGACAAACCCGCCCGATATTTTCGCGGCAATCCTGGCCAAATATGGCATCAGCGCCGTAATCGATCAGAAGTACATCGACAAGACCATCTACGGCAGCCACCTGCTCTTTGACCAAAGCGAAACATCGGATCTGGATTTTATCAAAGGCATCGCCGCCCTTTACGGCATATCCTTTACCTTTGCGCACCCCGCTGTAGAAGACGCAACAACCCTGGACGCGGAGAACCTTTATTTTTCAGACGGCCTTTTGTTCCCCCTTTCGCCCGTAACCTATTCCGACAGGCGGGAAGAACCGGCCACCGTGAGATTTGACTTCCTGGCCGCCAACGAGGCGGCAAACATCTGGAAGATGCCCGTCTGGAACATGTCTGAAACCATCGGCATTGACGGCATCGCCATTAAAACCCTGTACCCCAACGCCAACTACGGCTCGGACTCGTGGAAACTGGGGAACACCGCCGCGGGGAAGCGTTACATTACCTATAACCGCCTTTTCCACGGCTATAACCGCCAGGCCTCTCCAAACGAAATTGACGCGGACGTCAGCCTTATCCTGGACGTCCGGCAGATGGTTTTTAGCCAGGCCAAAACCCGCTGGGCCTGCGGCGCGTCCAACCTGGCCCTGCGCCCCGGACTCATCCTTAAACTGGAACATTTTTACGGCGCCGCCGACACCAACGCCTTTACTGCCCTGGTAACCGGCATACGCCTCCGCCACCGGGTACTGTGGCCGGCGAACATGGCCGTCCGGCCCGAAGGCCCCGAAGCGGGGGAACTGACCGAAGTAAGCGCGGACACTATGGACTGGGGCGAAAGCGCCGGAAAGTGGTACTGCCCCGAGGAGTATAAAATATGACCCTAACCAAAATGATCGTTACCAATTCCCGGGGCCGCACCAAAGAACCCGCCGACCCTAAAAAGGAAGGGGATACCGTGACGAACCTGGCCGGAACCTACGCCTACGTGTACAAGGACGACTCGCAGACCAAAGACCCCTACCGCTTCTGGGCCGCGGAGATACCGGACCAGCCGGACGGCGAGGGCCTGGAAGTAATCATGGTGATACCCCTTGGGGGTGAATGGTCGGGCCTTTACCGGTATCCCCGGATAGGGGAAGAAGTCCTGGTGGGGATCCAGGAAACCGGCGGCTGGGGGGTGGTGCGCTACCTCATGGGCTACCTCCCTACCACGAGCAACCCCTTTAACACCGGCAAGGCCGGCGTCGAAGACACCGCGGAGGTCCTGGACCGCCAGGGCGAAGTGTTCCGTTACCGGCAGACCGGGAAAAAAGAGGGAAAGGAAGGGGATGAACCCTATTCGGAAATAGGGTTTTACAGCAGGCAGGCCCAGTGGCCGACCAACGATTTCAGCTATAACGGGGTTTCCGCCGAACTGCCGGGCCGCCTGGATGAAAAGGATAACAAACTGGACGACAAGGCGTACAGCGCCCTGCTTGTGGCAGGCGGGTATCCTAAAAAAGACCAAGACGAAAGCGACGCGGCCCATATTTACCGGATAACGACCCCAACCGTGTTCCCCGCGATAGACCAGATAAATATCCATTCCACGGGGGACATTCATACGGCGGCCAAAAACCACCAGCGCTTAAAGGCAAAACGGTTTGAACTGTTAGTGGATTGCAAGAAGGATACCATTCATAACAAAAAGAAGCTTGAAAAAGACGAACTGCCCCTGGGGGACAACCCGGGGGACGATTCCGTTCTCCATGCGGGGGACGCCCATATCCGGGCAAATAATAGGGTAGTGATCAAAGCGGGGGAAGAGATAATCCTGCAAGTCGGTAAAACGGTTTTAAAAATCAGCGACAGCGGCTTTGATGTGATAAGCAAAGTCGTTAATTCCAATATAACCAATGGTTTTGACGCCACGTTGAGAATGTCCGGTAAAAGCGGAATTTCCCTGTTTGGGCTTGATTTGGATATAAACAGTAATAAGTCTTTTAGCATGGGCGATGCCTTTGGCGGCGGGATCAGCAGCAGCCTGGGCGTTGTCTCTATCGGCGGCAGGGAAATCAAGGCGGAAGTGTATGATTCGACGCAGTTTCTGATGACGATGGCTTTCGCCTTGATAAACTATGCCCAGAGCACCAAGGCGGGAGCCGAAGGAATCCAGGGCAAGGTGCCGAGCTACAATGAGGTTTTTGATTACGCGGAACAGAGCGTTCAAATACTTATGAGCCTTTACAAGCTGTATGAAAAAATTAGCGGCCTCCGGAAAAAATGGAAGAATCTTACGAAGGCCAAGGAAGAAGCGGCGAAGGAAGCGGCCAAAAAGGCGGAAGAAGCGGCGCTTGAAGCGGCTAAAAATGCGGATAAAAAGGCGGAAGAAGCGAATAAAGCGGCGGAGGACGAGGCGGCAGCCACAAAAGCAAAGGCGGACGCGGATCTGTTAGACGGAAAAATTACCGCCAAGGAGGCCGAGGATATCAAGGCGGACGCGGACGCTAAAGAGGTAAAAGCAAAGGCGGACGCGGAGGCGGAGAGGTTAAAAACCAAAGCGGAGGGAGAAGCGGTAGAGAAAAAGAGAGCGGCAGATGAGGAACGGGACGCTAAACAGAATAAGGCGGACATAGATGCGGCACAGGCAATGGATCTGGCGGATAAAGATGCGGAAGCCGCGAAGGAAGAGGCGGAGAACGAGGCAAATAAGACAAAAAGAGAGGCGGCTGCGGCTGCGGAAGCCGAAAAGGCGGCTGCGGATGCGGAAGCCGCGAACACAAAGAAGAATATTGACGATGCTGAGGCTGCCGGGAAAGCAGCCATAGACAGGGCGGTGGCCAATGGATCTATGACGAGGGAAGAAGGGGAGAAAGAAAAGAAAAGTCTGGAAGATGACTCAAACGAGGAAAGAGCGAAGGCGGATGCGGAACGGGACGACAAACGGGATAAGGCGGACATGGATGCGCAGTTGAAAAGAAAGCAGGCGAATGAGGAACGGGACAACAAACGGGATAAGGCGGACATGGACGCGGCCAAGGCGAGAGAAAATGCGGAAGCGGAAGCAGATAACAAAAAGAAACAGGCGGAAGCGGAAGCAGATAACAAAAAGAAACAGGCGGATGCGGATGCGGATAACAAAAAGAAACAGGCGGATGCGGATGCGGATGACAAAAAGAAACAGGCAGATGCGGATGCGGCGGCCAAGAAAGGTCAAGCGGCAGGAGGCGGCGCAGGAAGCGGTACAAGCTCCGGCGCCGCTCCGGGAAGTTCCGGGGGCACAGGAAATCCACCGACGCCATGAAGGCGGGGGGGGGGCGCCCGCCCGCGCCCCCGCACCCCCCCGGCGGGCGCGGCGGGCATCGAACCGGAGGATCAGCAAAGACGTG
>JAITLF010000399.1 GCA_031278025.1 Treponema sp. | reverse complement strand
ATATATGCTTTATATGCTGCGCATGGAACCGCAGGAAACGGCGGAGCGATTCCCGCCCCACCCGGCAAACGCCGGTTCCTTCGGGGGAAAATACCCCGCGCCGGCCTTCGGCGTTCCGGCTTTCCCGCGGGGAAACGCAGAACCGGCATATGGAAATGCCCCAGGGTTGATCGGCAATGAACCCGTTCCGTGCGGAGCAGACGGTATCCGCCCCAATCCCCCTGCCGCGCGGTTTGGGAACAGCTGCGGTGGATATTGTGGATATATTGAAACGCCGCGTTCCAAAGACCGGCGGTTTCGCCGGCATTCCGGTGAAAACCGCTGCCGAAAGATGAAGTTCTCTGCGGTCTGATAGCGCCCCCGGCCTGAAAGCACGGCAGGGGTATTCGAAAGCGGCAACGGTATCCCCCTGCGCCCCTTGATTGATAGTATCCGCCCTTTCCCCTGAATCAGTCCGCCTCTTTTTTCTGTGCGTTTATCCTGAGCCTATGGCTTTTCCGCTTCTCCTGCGCCCTTTTTTTGTGTACTATACTCTTATATATGGATATTTTAACCCTTGGAAACGAACTGCTACGGCAGAAGGCGGAAACGATTAGACCCATAGACGCCGAGTATAAAAAAATAGCCGGGGCCATGTTCGAGGCTTTGCATGAAGGCAAAGGGGTCGGTCTCGCGGGGCCCCAGATAGGGCTTATGAAGCGGATCTTCGTGGTTTATATTGAAGGAGACGAGCCCAGGGTATTTATTAATCCCTCAATTATCGAAACTTCCCAGGATATGGTTAAATACGAGGAGGGTTGTCTGTCCATACCCGGACTTTGGGCCGATGTGGTCCGGCCTTCCCAGGTACGGGTTCAGGCATGGAACGAGCGGGGGCGGCCCTTTACCCTGGCAGCTTCGGGGATTCTGGCCCGGGTGATACTCCATGAATGCGACCACTTGGAAGGGATTCTCTTTATAGACCGAATTTCTGAACCGAAGCGGAACAGGATTTTGACGAAATTCGAGAAGAGGCAGCGGGCCTAGATGCGGACGCAAATACCGTTGCGCCTGTTCTTTGCGGGAAGTCCGGAAATAGCGACGCCGGCGCTGGAAGCCTTGTTCGCCCCCGGCATGGGGGATGTGTGCGAGGTTGTGGGGGTCATTACCAACCCGGATACCCGTAAAGGACGGCGCGGGACGCCGGAACCCACCGAGGTGGGAGCCCTCGCGTCGGCGCACTCGGCGGCCCTGCATGAACGCGGCAAGTCCCCGGTCGCGGTTCTAAAACCAGAGAAGCTCAACAGGGAGGCCCGGGAAGCGGTCGTGGCCCTGAAACCGGACCTCCTGGTCTCCTTCGCCTATGGAAGGATCTTCGGCCCCAAGTTCCTGGGCCTTTTTCCCCTGGGAGGGATCAACGTACACCCCTCCCTGCTCCCCAGGTATCGGGGACCTACTCCTATTCAGGCGGCCATCCTGAACCGGGATGTCGAGACGGGCATCAGCATACAGCGTATTGCCCTTCAGATGGACGCCGGGGACATCCTGGTCCAGGATCGGCTGCCCTTAACGGGCCGGGAAACCGCCGCTTCTTTAAGCGGGATAGCGGCTCAAAAAAGCGCGGTCCTGCTGGCTTCTCTTATCCGGGAGTTTGCCGGTGGCAGGGTCGTTGGAACCCCCCAGAACCATGAGGATGCGGTGTACTGCCGCCTTTTAAACAAGGAAGACGGGCGCATAGACTGGAACTCAGGCACCCTGGAAATAGACGCGCGGATCAGGGCCTTTACGCCCTGGCCGCTCAGCCTGGCCCGTCATGGGGAAGCGGACCTCTACATCCTGGAGGGCCGGCCCTGGGAAGGAGCGGGCCCGGTAGTACCGCCGGCAGCGCCGCCGGGGACGGTATTAGGCATAGACAAAAGCCAGGGTATATTGATACAGACGGGGAGGGGAGTTTACGCAGTTGAAAAGTTACAGTACCGTACTAGGAAAGCCTTGGATTGGCGCTCTTTTTTAAACGGCGCTCCGGGCTTTATCGGTTCCCGGTTAACCTGATTCCTTCCAGAGGTAATATGTCGATATTCAACAATTTTAATATGGATTCCCTTGAGGGATACGTTGCAGGCCGTCTGCGACTCTTCATTCCCCTGGCTTTGGGCCTTTTCGCTCTTATGGGGATAGCCGCTGTCGCGGTGTTCTTCATAGCCCTTAGGGGGGCTGAGGAGACCATGGTGCCCGATGTGCGGGCCAAAGAGCTTACCGCAGCCCTGCTGGAATTGCAGGTCAAGGAACTGTACCCCCGGATTCAGATGAGGTATTCCCAGTCGAGCAGGGAAAAAGGAATCATTCTTGAGCAGGAGCCCCGTCCGGGGACTATCGTCAAGGCGGGTCGCCGTATCCGCCTGGTGGTAAGCCAGGGGACGGTGATCAACACGGTGGAAAATTACCGGGGCAGAGACATAGACGAAGTGAAGATGGACCTGAAAACCCTATTTGCCGTAGCCGGTGGCGCCACCGATGAGGGACAGCCCTTCTTTTCCCTGAAAGAGCCCCCCATGTATGAGTTCTCCTCCGAACCGGCGGGAACCATCCTGCAACAGCAACCCCCGCCGGGGACCGCCATTTCCGGCCCAACGACGCTGGAATTCGTGGTCAGCCGGGGGTCTGAGCGCGTGACGGTTACCGTACCGGACTTTGTGGGCCTTACGGTTTCCGGGGCGATAGAGCAGATCCGGCAAGAGGGGATCAATTTTGCCTTTGGTTTACGTCCGGTCCGGGGGAATGAGCAGGCGGGAAGAACGGTTTACCAGGACCCCCCGGCCCTGACGGTAATAGACAAGAAGCGGCCTGTTTCCATTCTGGTAACCGCCCCCGAAGAAGGGGTTCTGAACGGCGAGGTCTTCGCCCTGTTCACGTATACCCTGCCGGAAAACCCCTACCCCCTGCCGGTACGCCTTGAAGC
>JAITLF010000314.1 GCA_031278025.1 Treponema sp. | reverse complement strand
AAGAATGGAGCGTTCCTGATCAAGAATGGAGCATTCTTGATCAAGAATGGAGCATTCTTGATCAGGAATGGAGCATTCTTGATCAGCAATGGAGCATTCTTGATCAGCAATGGAGCGTTTCTGAGCGGGAATGGAGCGTTTTTGAGCGGGAATGGAGCGTTTTTGAGCGGGCAAACCGGGGCGCTGAACGCCGGCGCTGGTTTTGGAGCAGCCTCCAGGAAGATTCAAGAATATGCGAAAAAGGATACCGGCATGAAGCGATTGTTGGCGGAGAACCTGGAAAAGGGGATTTCATATATGCCGATGCGTTTGGAAATTAATTGACTTGATAGACAGACGCTAGTTAATTCTCCGGGACCGCTTTGATATTTTATCTAACATTTTCTGCCGTAGTTTTTCCGCATATTTTTCGCCAAATTCTTTTTCCTGGTTTATTTCTTCGTTTAATTCTTCCATTGATTTTACCGTTATATTTCCAAATATCGCCTTCCCTGTAATACACAGTTCCGGTAAATCTTCATCCGATCCGCTTGTTCTATTCGGTACAAATATTCCCGAAAATACTGGAACCGCTTCATTTATAATTTTAATATCCTGTGTAATTATTATCTCAGTTAATCCGAATATTGTATTTACATTCAATATCGTCTTGCCTTTCGCTAGTTTTTCCAATATTATCCTGTTTGCTCCAAAACAACTTGTAAATTTACCGCCATTTCCATTTATTGGTTTTATAGTTGTTGTCCTCCACGAAAACATTGACAAATGGTTTTTTGTTTCAGATGCTGCCGCGTCATTCCTTTTAATTGCCGCTAATTCATTCTCATCAACGACCGTTTCCAAAATTATTTTTTCGATGATATTTATTTCTTTTTTTGTTTCTATTTTATTTATGTATTCCAAAATCCGTTCATATTCTTCAATGGTGATTATATTCCGAGAATATTTTTCCGACAGCATTTTTACCAATGTATCTTTTTCGTCATCAAAATTATACATAAAACCCTCCGGAAACTTTATTTTGTCCTATTCAAATATTTTTGTCAACTGCTTTTTCAGGGCCGGCATGAAGGGCGGCCCCACATTATTTCCGCTTTTGTTTTTGGACGCATGTTTGCTCCGCAAAAATAGTACTTCCTGCTCCACGCTGCTTCGTTTCACAAATTACGCTTCAATCGCTTGATCCGCTTAAAATTGTCTTTTACGGTAAAAATTGGCGCTGCTTTTTGTTTTGAAATCAGAATTGCCGGGAATATGAGAAGGAGTTGATAGCCCTGGTAAACTTCCTCCTGGCTGGGCAGCCAGATCATGCTGTCCGGCGGCACCAAAAAGCGGGAAGCTGAGGACATCGCTTTAACCCGGCGTATCCTCAACCTGTATGAGCGCCTGCCGGCGACGAATACGGCGCCGTCCGCCTTACCCGGAACATCTTCCGCCCGGAAAGCCGGTCCGGACGAACTGCCGGCCTTATCAACCTGTCCCTGCGTCCCTTTACCCTTACCGGCAGCCTGGCGGGAGGGGCGTAACAGTCCGTGTCGTTACAGTTCCGCGCGGGAAGCCACTATCCGGGAAATCAGCCCGTACTTTACCGCCTCCCCGGCGTTCATCCAGTAATCCCGGTCGGTGTCTTTTTCCACCTGTTCATAGGGAAGGCCGGTTTCCTCCGCGATAAGGCGGTTGGTCTTCGCCCGAAGCTTGTCCAGTTCACGGGCGTGGATCTCTATGTCCGTGGCGACCCCCCGTATGCCGGAAAGCGGCTGGTGGATAAGGTAATGGCTGTTCGGCAGCCCTATCCGCAGGTTCGCGGGACTGGCAAGCTGGATGATGGCGGCGGCGCTGGCCACAAGGCCCATGCCTATGGTCCACACCGGCGGTTTTACGAAGCGGATCATGTCGAAAATGGCGTACCCCGCGTCGGCATCTCCGCCGGGGGAATCAATGAAGATACGGATCGGATCATCCCCCATGTTCTCTAAAAGCAAAAGCTGCCGTATGGTTTTCTCCGCCAAATCTTTTTTTATCTCCCCCGAAAGCAGAATGGTCCGGGTCTTGAGCATCTTATTCAAAAGCGGGTCCGTCCCCGATTCCCTTGGTTCTTTTTCGTCCTGTTCTTCATCATCATCCTCCAGGGCCGCATACCGGTTCTTGTCCCATTGATTCATCAAAATTCCTCCAAATAGTCTCACGAGTAATTGTTCCAATACTATAGAACTTTCCGGAAGAAGTTAAGGAGGGGGAAGACTTCCCGCGGCTCCCAAGCAGACGCCGGGAACAGGGCCGGATGCTTTGAGAGAGCGGCGTGAGTCTCGTAACCCTGGGTTTGCGATCGAGAAAAGCGGGTTTGCGATCAGGAAAAGTAGTTTTGCGTCGCGCAAAAATGGTTTTGCGATCAAAAAACTCAGGTTTACGAGCAGTAACCCCGGTTTGCGGAGCGCGGCCCGCGAACACCGGAGGCGCGTTCGGGAATAGCTTAATGCGCCCGCCCTGGAGGGGGGGAAGACTTCCTATATGCGCAGGGTTAAAAAAGCGGCTATACTACCGCCTGAGGGGGGAACATTTCATGCTAAAGGTGGACTATGACAACTGAACAGGCGGCCTTCCAGGGCCTTTACGACACCGTTGCCCGGCTCCGCGCCCCGGACGGCTGTCCCTGGGATCGGGAACAGACTCCCGCGACCCTCCGGGGCGATCTGCTCGAAGAAACCTATGAGTGCGTGGAAGCCATTGACGAAAAAGACCCGGCCCATATACGGGAAGAACTGGGAGACCTTTTCCTTTTGGTAACGATGCTCTCGTATATGCACGAACAGGAAGGCTGTTTTACCGTTCCCGAAGTCCTGGCGGGCATTACGGCAAAGCTCATACGCCGGCACCCCCATGTGTTTGGGGAGGTGAAGGTTCGGGACAGCGCCGAAGCCCTGGATAACTGGGCGCGGATCAAGGTGGAGCAGGAGGGCCGCAAGCCGAAAGATTCTGTCCTGGACGAGGTATCACGGGCGCTATCCCCCCTGGACCGGGCCTGGAAACTCCAGAAGAAGGCCGCCGCGTCCGGGTTCGACTGGCCCGACATGCAGGGAGTCCTCGGCAAGATCGGGGAGGAACTACAGGAAGTGGGGGAAGCGGCTGCGTCCGCCGACGGAGATGCGGTGGAGGAAGAGCTGGGGGATCTCCTTTTTTCCGTGGTAAACCTCTGCCGCCGCCTCAACGTAGAACCCTCGGTAGCGCTCCAGCGGACCAATGCCAAGTTTGTAAAACGGTTTATCCATGTGGAACAGGAGATGAAGAAAGCCGGCCATGAGATGAAGAAAGAAAACCTCTGCCTCATGGATGAATTCTGGGAAGCGGCGAAAACGCGTTGACCTATAGCTGCCCGAAGTTCATCAGTACCTGGCGGAGCCGCTGTTCCAGTAGGCTGAACGAGAAAAACCGGCGGCCCAACTCGTAGTTGCGGGCGGTGATGACGTCCACCATGGCGGGATTGTCGAGCAATGCCCGGACCGTGTTGATGGTTTCCGGGGTAACGTAGTTTTCCATCATCACGATGTCAAAATCCAGAGGCTCTATGTCCTGCTGGAAGATCGAATACCGGTTTACCAGCATCGGTTTTTTGAACCACAGGGCTTCCAGAAAAGCGTTTCCAAATCCTTCGTAGGTTGAAGGATAGGTAACAAAGTCGGCGTTAAGGTAGCAATCCCAAAGGCTGTACTTTTTCTCCCCGGTTTCGGTAACGCCCCGTTCGGCGCCTATCATGTCGGGCCGGACTATGACGTCTACCCCCAGGAGGGCGGCGTAATCCATGGTCCGCTGGAAGTAGTCTGATCCTTCATCACGTTCCTGGTGGCTGATGAGGAGCTTGGCCTTCTTGTCCCGCAGCCGCCCGGCCAACTCGATGGCGTGTTCTATGCCTTTCCGGGCGATCACCCGTGTCGGCTGGAGGAGCAGCGCCTCGTCGTCCGCCACTCCCAGGTCCCGGCGCATACCCCGTCCGTAATCGTCCAGGACCGGCGGTTCAGTATCAAAGTCAAATACATTGGGAATGATGGTCGAAGCGATCCCGCAACGGTACGAAAGCTGCTGCCGGCCTTCTGAGTTGATGACTACGTGATTGATAGTACGCAGCCGGGGCGGAAAGGACATGGACAGGTAGTCTTCTACACAGTTCACGGAGAAACGCTGGCGTTCCCAGACAAAATCATGGTGATGGGCGATAGCCGGAATGCCGGTCTCGGCAATGATCTCCGTCAGCGCAAGCCCCAACGGGATGTGCATAGGAATAGTCAGGGCGTTTTCCGTAATCAGAAGGTCTATCCTGAAATTTCCCACAAAATCGTACAGGGCCCGTTTCAGCCGGTACCGGACAGCCTGAATCTCCCCGGTAAGATCCTCTCCCCGCACGGTAGTCCCGAAACAGCGTTCCTGAAGCGCCATCACCAGGGGATGACCGAAGAAAGCTTCCTCATTTACCATGGAATTTTCCGGCTCCCAGTCGGAAAGGCCGGAAAAGAAATAACATTCGTAACCCATTTTCTCCAGAACTTGCCGCCATTTGGCGGTTTCCAGAGAAACCCCGTCGGTCCCCTTAAAGCGTGTTGAAACAAAACCGACACGGCGTACGGCATTCCATTTGGTCAAATACATAGCCTATGCTTCTTCCCTCGGAGTCCGGTTGAAACAGTTCAAAAGCCGGACAATAGAACTAATTTTTTGATGATCGTCATGAAGCCGCTGTCCCAGGGGACTTTTAGAAAACGAGGCTAATTCTTTCCAGTTAAAGATGAGTTCATGGGGGTTTTTTGAAAAATCCTCCACCACCAGCTTCATGTAATTTTCTATAACCGTAAAGCGTTCGGCGGCAAGGATAAGGTATTCCCGGACTTCATCATTGATGCCGCTGACAATGGCGTTGATATAACGCGCCTGGCTCCGGTCATGGTCCGCCCGGACCAAGGCCGTTTTGATCCGGGAACCGTTTTTGCCCTTTTCTCCCAACGTTGCGTCCAGAGCGGTGAGCATGTCAGCCAGCTCTTTAATCCCGTGAATAGCTTCGGACATCTCCCGTGACGAAGCGGCCATAGTCCATTGCCCCCTGATAAGGAGGATATCCGAGAGGTCCTGGAATTCCCGGTTCATAAAATCCTCAATAAAGGCCATCAAATAATTGAGCCCCAGGGAAAAAGAATACCCGTCCAAGCCTTTCTGGGTCAGGTGCTCGCTTTCCTGCTCGGTGTAGAATTGCAACCGGACGGTATCGGCGGAACCGAAAATGGCTTGGGCCAGGGATCTGACCCGGGCGCTCCATTCCCTTGTCGCAAGCTCGTCGATGATATACTGGATTTCAGCCTGTTTGTTTTCCAGCCATGTATGGGCAAGGGATTCGTTGGGAATTTTCAATTTTCCCTGCCATAGCGGATCCCGGATGGTGTATTGGATGATCCGTTCCAGGATGTTTGAGTCCCGAATATCCTCTATCAGTCTGATTACCGCATTCCACTGCTCAAGGGGGAGCACATCAATACCCCCATTACTCAACCGCATTATTCCCAGAACGGTCTTCCAGTTTTCGCCGGGGTTGAGAGGGGGCAGTATGCTATGCAAGGTTTCAAGATATTTGATAATAGCCTTTGCCTTGATTGCCGTGAATTTCGGCTGATACCCCTCAAGTTGTTCAGGCAAATTGACATCGAATTTTTGCAACACCCTGAAGAAGGGATAGGTAACGAATTGGTTAAAGGCGAGAATCTGGTTATTGGTAACATCTGTGGCATGGAGGTGAGCCTCGTCAAAGGCGGCGGCTACAACCGACAACTCCTGAGTAAGTTGGGGAATAAGTTCTTTAGGGGACGTTGTCTTGAGCCGCTCCTCGATCAACGCGGGATAGAGCTTTCGGAGTGCCGCAAGAGCCGGCTTGTCCATGAAAACTTCCAGCGTAAACTGCCGTATCCGGGCCGCTTTGTTGATGTCCCGAATAAAAACCGACGCCGGATGGATAACCTTGTAGATTTCATACAACTCCTGCGCGAAGGCCGGCTCAATTTCTTCCGTACGCGGCTTATAAAACCGCATATACTTGTTTTCGTTCAGATCCCGCAGTATCTGCCTGAGGAAATTCCGCTTTTCCAAATCCGAATCATTATCCCCGGAGATAAATGAAAATACCTTGTCTAAAATATCTTCCGCCATATAACATCCCTCAATAAAGCATACGAAAAGCATACGATAGAACCACAAGGTTTGCAAATTCCCGCTTGAAGGCAGCCGCTTTACACACCATTTTTTGTAGTAAGGTTCGATAAATATCCTCTAACTAACAACCTATCAGCAGAAATTCGGGATTTTTTGCTCAGGCGACTTTAGCGCCTGAGCAAAAAATCCACCAATGCAACAGACTCTTACCGTTCCCGCTTAAAACGGCCTGTCCGCAAGGTACTTGTACTCCTTGTAGAGCCGCTCGGCCTGGGCTTTGGCCTTGGCCAGGAGCGCGTCCGCCCGATCAGGACTCGCGGCCTTGAGGCTCTTAAAGCGCACTTCCTTGTACATGAAATCTTCAAGGCTGGTAGCCGCCGCTTTGGAGTCAAGCTGGAAGGGATTCTTGCCCAGATCCTTGAGCCGGGGATCGTAGCGGTACAGGGGCCACAGTCCGCAGGTAACCGCCGCCTTCTGCTGTTCAAGACCTTTCGACATATCAATCCCGTGGTTGATGCAGTGAGAGTAGGCGATGATGATCGAAGGCCCGTCGTAGCTTTCCGCTTCCCGAAAGGCTTTGATGGTCTGGGCCATATTGGCGCCCATGGAGATCTTGGCGGTGTAGACATAGCCGTAGCTTATAGCCATAGCGCCCAGGTCTTTTTTGGTGATATCTTTGCCCGCCGCGGCAAATTTGGCGATAGCGCCGATGGGGGTGGCCTTGGACATTTGGCCGCCGGTGTTGGAGTAAACCTCGGTGTCCAGCACCAGGAGGTTCACGTTCCGGCCCGACGCGATAACGTGGTCCAGGCCGCCGTAACCGATGTCGTAGCCCCAACCGTCGCCGCCCAGGATCCACACGGACCGCTTAATGAAATGATCCGCCAAAGAAAGGAGCATCTGCGCCGTAGGCCTGGAATCGTTTTTCAGGGCGGCTTTGAGTTCGTCCACCAGCTTCCGCTGTTCCTCAATGGCCGCGTTGTCCGCCTGGGGATTGGCCAGTATCTTGTCTATGATCCCGGCCTGGATGTTTTCTTCTTTAGCCCGAACAGCCACTTCACGGGCGTGTTCGGCCAGTTTGTCGCTGGTAAGGCGCATCCCTAGTCCGAATTCCGCAGCATCTTCAAAGAGGCTGTTGGACCAGACCGGGCCCCGTCCGTCCGAGCGCGTGCAATAGGGGGTGGTAGGAAGGTTCCCGCCGTAGATGGAAGAGCAACCCGTGGCGTTGGCAATGACGGCCCGGTCGCCAAAGAGCTGGGAGAGTATCTTTATATAGGGAGTTTCGCCGCAGCCGCCGCAGGCGCCGGAGAACTCGAAGAGGGGGCGCTTGTAGGCAAGGCCCTTGGGGGTGCCCAGGTTGAGTTCCGCGTCGGGAGTTTCGGGCAGGCTTTGGAAGTAATTCCAAGCGTCAACCTGTTCGGCGTGATAAGCCGGATCATCCGCGTAGGACTTCCAGGACAGGGCCTTCTTTTCGGGATTGTCCCTGGCCTTGCCAGGACAGATGTTGATACAGACGCCGCACTCCATACAATCCTCTGCGGAAATGACGAGGGCCGCCTTTTTGCCGGGAACGGCCTTCGGCTTGATCTCCGCAGTTTTGAAGCCTACAGGCGCCTGGACAGCTTCCGCCTCCGTAAGGTTCTTGAACCGGATACAGGCGTGAGAACATACGATGGTACACTGGCCGCACTGGATGCACAGGGAGGGATCCCAGGCGGGAACCCGCTCGGCGACCGACCGCTTTTCGTACTGGGTGGTAGCGGTGGGGAACGTTCCGTCTTCGGGAATCTTGCTTACCGGCAGCTTGTCCCCTTCCTGGATGGATACCGCACCCAGCACTTCCCGAATCCAGCTATCCTTGGCGGTGGCAAAGGGCTGTTTCATGTGGAGGCTGCCTTCGGGCGCGGAAGGGTACTTCACTTCCTTGACCGCTTCCAGGGAAGCGTCTACGGTGGCGTAGTTTTTCTGTACCACATCGGCGCCTTTCTTGCCGTAGGACTTCTCGATGAACTTCTTCATGTATTTGACCGCTTCGTCCTGGGGCAATACCCCGGAAATCTTGAAGTACGCGGCCTGCATGACCGTGTTGATGCGGCTGCCCATGCCGGACTTGCGGGCAATATCCGCGGCGTCGATCACGAAGAACTTCACCTTCCGGTCGATGATCCGCTTTTGGGCCTCCACGGGGATTTCCTTCCACACCTCGTCCGCGCTGAAGGGGCTGTTGAGGAGGAAGGTCCCGCCTTCTTTAATGTTGGCAAGCAGATCGAAGGTTTCCATATACGAGAACTTGTGGCAGGCGAGGAAGTCCGCCTTCGTGATAAGGTAGGGCCGGCGTATGGCGCCCTTGCCAAAGCGCAGGTGGGAAACGGTAAAGCCCCCGGACTTCTTGGAGTCGTAGGAGAAGTAGGCTTGGGCGGAAAGTTCCGGCTTCGCGTCCCCGATGATCTTGATGGAGTTCTTGTTGGCCCCCACCGTACCGTCGGAACCGAGACCGTAGAACATGGCTTCCTTCATGCCTTCCTCGGAAAGGACAAAGTGTTCGTCGTAGGAAAGGCTCTTTCCCTGAACGTCGTCCGTTATCCCTACGACGAAGCCGGCGATCTTCTCCCCCGAAAGGTTGTCGAATACCGCCTTAACCATGGCGGGGGTGAATTCCTTGGAACCCAGGCCGTAGCGGCCACCCAGTACCAGGGGATAGCCGTTGATAACGTGAGCGCCTCCCGCGGCCTGAACTTCGCCGATGGCGGTACGGACATCCTCGTACAGGGGTTCGCCCAGGGCGCCGGGATCTTTGGTCCGGTCCAGGACGGCAATCGCGGTAACGGTTTTAGGCAGGGCGTTGACAAAGGCGCGGGCGTCAAAGGGCCGGTACAGCCGTACTTTGAGAACCCCAACCTTTTCCCCTTTGGCCTGGAGGTACTCGACGGTTTCTTCGCAGGTTTCCGCGCCGGAACCCATGATGATGATCACCTTCTCGGCATCCGGGGCGCCAAAGTAATCGAAAAGATGGTAGGCGCGGCCCGTAAGGGCGGCGAACTTGTTCATTTCCGCCTGAACGATAGCCGCAACCTGATCGTAATACTTGTTGACCCCTTCACGGCTCTGGAAGTAGGTATCAGGATTTTGGGCGGTTCCCCGGATAGAAGGATGCTCCGGGGTAAGGCCCCGTGCGCGGTGGGCGCGGACGAGATCGTCGTTAATCATCTGCTTCAACACCGCTTTGGAAACTTCCTCGACCTTTTGCAATTCATGACTGGTACGGAACCCGTCAAAGAAGTGAAGGAAAGGAACCCGCGCGCGGAGGGTGGCGGCGTGGCAGATAGCCGCCAGGTCCATAACCTCCTGGACGCTGTTGGAAGCGACCATAGCCCAGCCGGTCTGCCGGCAAGCCATAACGTCCTGGTGATCCCCGAAAATCGACAGACTGCTCGTGGCCAGGGCCCGGGCGGCGATATGAAACACCGTGGACGTAAGTTCCCCGGCGATTTTATACATATTCGGAATCATCAAAAGAAGCCCCTGGGACGCGGTAAAGGTGGTACTCAACGCGCCGGTGGTCAAGGCCCCGTGAACAGCGCCCGCGGCTCCGGCTTCGGACTGCATTTCTACAACCTGGGGAATGGTTCCCCAAATGTTCTTCTCGCCCCGGGCGGACAACTCATCGGAAGTCTCACCCATAGGACTGGACGGGGTAATCGGGTAAATTGCGATTACTTCACTAAGCGCGTGGGCTATTTGGCCCGCCGCGGTATTCCCGTCAATCATCACCATGTGTTTATCAGCCATTATTTTCCTCATTAGGTAGGGTTAATCCATTTTAGTTGGGCCAAAGGAATTTTTCAAGTGAGACCGTTCCCCGACCAGGGCGGGCGCATAAAAAGCGGGACCGTTTGCCCGCCGGGGATTGTTTTTTCGGGATTCCATTGTATATTAGTAGGATAGGAGCGAATGATGATTGATAGGTTAAAATGCCGGCCCCCCCGTTGCGAAAAACGGGCGGTAAGTATTAGGGCGGCCGGCGCGGGCGGGGGCGGGGGGGCCGCCCCCCCCCCGGCGGCCCGCGCCC
>JAITLF010000410.1 GCA_031278025.1 Treponema sp. | reverse complement strand
CCATGGTAAACCTCATTTGTTCCTCCAGACTCAGTCTGGATAGAGTGTGTTCCCATGGTTAGATTTTTACATGGCGCAAACGTTCCCCTATGGTTAGATTTAACGTGGCGCAATTCGGCCTTGACTAAGTGAGCATCTTGTGGTATCATAAAGGTCTATTTTGTATTTTATTTGAAGGGTTAGAGTATGAACACGTTATTTGTGAAACTTGCAAAGATAGAACGGAAGTGGTTTGTCATTGATGCCGAAGGGAAGGTTCTCGGCAGGGTTGCGGCGAAGGTGGCTGCCATTGTCAGGGGCAAGGAAAAGGCGGTGTATGCGCCCCATCAGGAGATGGGGGACTATGTGGTGGTGGTAAACGCCGATAAGATTGCGATAACCGGCCAAAAGGCCCGGCAGAAGCTTTATTATCATCATACCGGATATGTAGGGGGGCTTAAATCGGATACCTATGAAAGGTTGATCTCCCGGCATCCCTCCGCTCCGCTGGAGCTGGCAATCAAGGGGATGCTCCCCAAGGGACCCCTGGGACGGAAACTCCTGAAGAATGTTAAGGTCTATGCCGGGGCACAGCATCCCCATGCGGCGCAGAATCCTCAACTCATTGAATTATAAGCAGAGGTGCAAAGGTGATTAAGAATCTGGGACTTGGAACGGGAAGGAGAAAAACCTCGGTAGCCCGGGTGTATGTTCGGGATGGCAGTGGTAAAATTGAGATCAATGGCAGGGAATTATCCCAATATTTTCCGCAGACAGAGTACGCCGTGATGGTCCGTCAACCCCTGATGGTGACGGCCTCTGAGAATAAATACGACGTACTTATCAACGTCTACGGGGGCGGTTCCAATGGGCAGGCCGGCGCCTGTCGTCATGGGCTTGCCCGGGCGCTCTGTCAGGTTGATCAGGGTAATTACACGAGTCTGCGGAATAATGGTTATCTGACCCGGGATTCGCGGATGGTTGAACGGAAGAAGTACGGCCAGGCCGGCGCCCGCAGACGCTTCCAGTTCTCTAAACGTTAGGCGCGTTGATACCGGCGCCGCGTGCTTCGGGTAACAGTACCGATGGCGGTTGTGGCGTCAGTTATCTGCTGATTGTCCCTGTATGACGGTGGTATCCGTTAAAACCGGGGGAGGAACGGAAGGGGATCCCCTGTTCCGAAGGGTGGAACTTTCCGATGGTACCCTGTTTTCCCTTAAAACCGTGTATCTTCCGCCGGAGTACGATGTGGAAATGCTCTTTGTCCCCGGCAGGGATCTGTCCGGCGCAGAGGTGGAATCCCTGCATTTTGCCGCTTCCTGTTACCGGGCTGAACGTTCAGCCCTGCGGTTGGTAGCCCGGGCTGAACAGTGTGTGTCCGGCCTTTCGGCAAAACTACAGGCCCGGTCCTTTACCGCGTCCTGTGTACAGGCGGTTCTAAACCGGCTCTGTTCCCTGGAAGTTGTCAGTGATGAGCGTTTTGCCCTGCGGTGGTTCCGGGCCCGGCTCGGCAGGAGCGGCGGTCCGGCTCCCAGCCCCCGGGGTCTTGTTGTCGCCCTCTGCCGCCGGGGTATTCCCCGGGAAACCGCTCAAAAAGCCCTCAGATCCCTTCTAACCCCCGATGCCGAGAGGCTCCTCGTCAAACGCTACCTTGCGGGACAGGGAAAAACCATGCCCGGAGAGGCCCCGGCGGAGGGGTGGAAAGGCGATTCAACCCGGGACCGCTTTTTGAGACATGCTCTGAGGCATGCGGGTTTTTCTCCGGCGATCCTGGACGCCATGCAGGAGGAGGGGGAACTGTGAAAAGCGCCGGTCCGGACGGCGAGGTTTTCGCCTTTTCCGCCCGGATCAGCGGCCGGGTTCAGGGGGTTGGTTTCCGGTACTCCGCCTGTCATGAGGCCCGCCGCGGGGGACTCTGCGGCTGGGTGCAAAATACCCGGGAGGGCGATGTGGAAGTCTGGGCTGAAGGCCCTCCGGCAAAACTGGAAGCCTTCCGTCAATGGCTCCACCGGGGACCTCCGGGCGCCCGGGTGGATGCGGTGGATTCCACCGACCGTTCTCCCGCCGGCTACAGGACCTTCTCCATAGAGTATGATCGCCGATAGGATGCCTGACGCCGGCAGAATGGTACAGGGCGATCCGGATGGCTGATAGGGCCGGAAGCTCTGTTATAAAAAAAATACGGGAAGGCGCCCCCCGACCCTTGCGCTGTCTAGGTAAAACATGGTATCATAAAAACAGTCAGGATCGGCACAAGAATAAAATGTCTAGTATTCTAATTGTTGCGGATCTCCGGTTCGACGCAATAAGGAAACAGCATAGTGGGTCAGGTTGTTTCCGTGTGGGTCCTGAAGCATCTCTTTGCGGCCGTTGTATAACGGTATTACCCGAGCTTCCCAAGCTCGTGACGCGGGTTCGACTCCCGTCGGCCGCTTTTTACTTAATTCCTTGTAATATAAGGAATTAGCCTACCTGAAAACAGGCGGCATATCACACGAAAAGGCAAAAGTAACACTGAAAAGTGATACTTTGCCGGAAGGATTTGGTATGCGTGTCCGTAGACCTTTTACCCTGTACCGAAAAGAAACCCAGGCTGGTATGGTATGTTCGATTTTGGGACGAAAATACCCGGAGATATGCCGTTACCAGGTCAACCAACATCCCTGTGGGGGGAAAGCGGCAGCGCCGTTACGAGGCGGAACAGGCCGCCAGGGAAATGCTCCCTTCTATCAGTTTTGCGCCGCCCGCGCCGGAAAAGCCTTTTGTCCAATATGCGGCTGATTTTTGGTCGCCCGATTCACCCTATGTGAAAGAATGCGCCCTGGTCAAGAAAAAGCCTTTGTCCGCCGCCTATGTAAACATGAATCATGAAAATGTGCGCCGGCACATGGCGGCGTTTCCCGGCTTTCAGAACATTACCCTCCGGGGCCTCACTGCCGGCATTATCCGCGACTGGATCA
>JAITLF010000385.1 GCA_031278025.1 Treponema sp. | reverse complement strand
TCCGCCAACCACATGACGGGCTTTTTCACCATGAGGCTGGAACATTCCGAGGACCTTAAAAGGGTGATGAAAAATATCCGCGGGATTCCGGCGGTCTACAGCATCCTATCGATCAACTAGCGGTTTGTCGCTCTTCAGCGCAAAACGGCATAAAAATTCACTTTCGTGAATTTTTATGCCGTTTGTCATGACATTCCCAGCGGCTTACAGCGCCGGAACCGTCTTCTTGCCGTGCTTGAGAGCGGCTTTACAGGTTTTGCAGATCTTGATCTTCCTTTTTGCATCCCCCTCCCCGACTTCCTGTTCGTAGAGAATCTTGGTGTTTTCCCTGGAACAGACCGGGCAGGTCCCCCGGCCCCGGGAGGCAAGCTCCCGAATGCCTTTGCCCCTATGCGGTTTAGCCATACGTCACTCCTCTAGTCGGCCGCCGGAGCGGTCTTGTGTGTTGTTGCTGTTTTGCCCTTGGCCGCGGCGGTTTTGACGGAACTCTTAATTGCTTTTTTGCCTTTAGTTCTCTTTTCCCTGGGGCCGCCGGCAGGCTTCTTCTCGCCCTTTTTGGCTTTCTTATCGGCTGCGCTCTCGATGTCCAGCTTGTAATCCACCAGTTCCAGAAATACCATTTCCGCAGCGTCGCCCAGGCGCTCGCCGAGCTTGAGGATCCGGGTATAGCCGCCGGGCCTCTCCTTCATCCGCAGGGCGATGTCGGTAAAGAGCTTTGCCACAATGCCTTCATCGTAGAGGCGCGCGGAAGCCAGGCGCCGGTTGTGGACGGAATCCACCTTAGCCCGGGTAATGAGCTTTTCCGCGCTCCGGCGGACCGCCTGGGCCTTGGTCTTGGTGGTCCTGATCCGCTCGTAACGGAACAGGGAGGTCACCATGCTGCGGTGCAACGCCTTTCGGCTTGCCGCCATCCGTTCAAGGGGATTAAAGCCGCTCCTATGATTCATCTTCGTCTTCCTTATGGGGGGCAATTTTAACCGCATTCCTCAGCACATTGAAATCGGTTATGCCGAAATTCAAGTTCCACTCCCTGAGCTTCTCTTTAATCTCCTGAAGGGACTTTTTCCCGAAGTTTCGGGTCTTGGCTATATCGTCTTCGGTTTTCCTGGTCAATTCCCCGATAGTTTTAATGTTCGCGTTTTTAAGACAGTTGGAAGACCGGACAGAAAGCTCCAGCTCCTCCACCGGGGTGTTGAGTATCTGCCGAATCCGTTCATCATCCTCGTCCAAATCTTCGTCCAAGCCCAGGTTGTTCTCATCAAAATTGATGAACACCGACAAATGATCCTTGGCTATCTTTGCCGCTTCCGCCAGGGCGTCGTCGGGCTTAATGGTTCCATCGGTCCAGACCTCAAGAATCAGCTTGTCATAATCGCTGCGCTGTCCCACACGGGTGGGCTCCACCGCAAACTTGACCTTTTTGACCGGCGAAAAAATCGCGTCCATGGGTATGGTGCCAATCACCTCCA
This sequence comes from Treponema sp., assembly GCA_031278025.1. The sequence goes on along the minus strand of JAITLF010000385.1, from coordinate 1,572 downwards.
CATAGCGTTCATTCACCTCCGAGGGGATATACCCCCGGCCAAGGTCAATCTGCACCTCAAACTCCAGGTGGGCATTCTCCATAAGGGTCATAATATGCTGGCCGGAGCTTAACACCTCCACCTGGCCGGTGCGCTCAAAATTGTCGCTCTTAATCTCCCCTTTTCCGGACCATTCATACACCAGTATATCCTGTTCCGTGTCCTGGGGAAGTTTAAGCCGGATCTGCTTGAGGTTGTTGATGACCTCCAGGGTATCCTCCACAATGTTGGGGATCGTTTCAAATTCGCTGGAAACGCTGTGGGCGACCCCTTCGGTGTCATAAGAGGTAATCTTAACCGCGGTGATCGCGTAACCCCGTATTGAGGAAAGGAGGACCCTCCGCAGGGTATTGCCCAGGGTCGTGCCAAATCCCGGTTCAAAGGGAGCGGCGGTGAATTTGCCATAATTCAACTTAAGCTCGCCATGTTCAAAGGTGATGCCTTTAGGACGTTTGAATCCTTTAAGCAGGTTCTTACGGGCCATGGGAACTCCTTATTTTGAATACAATTCAACGATCATCTGTTCTTTGATGTCCGCCAAATCGGTAATATCGCTGCGCCGCGGTGAAGCAAGGAAAACGCCCTTCATTGCGTCCGGGTCCAGTTGCAGCCAGGGCATAACCCCGGCCTTGCCGAATTCCTTCAGGGCTTCTTTTATAACCACCAAATTCCTGCTCTTTTCTTTAATCTCGATCACATCCTCGGGCTTTACCAGGTATGAGGGTATATTTACCCGCCGGCCGTTTACCCACACGTGGCCGTGCAGCACGATCTGACGGGCCTGGCTCCGGCTTACCGCAAAGCGCATACGGTAAACCACATTGTCCAGCCGGCGTTCCAGCAGCACGAACAGGTTCTCGCCGGTAATGCCGGGCATACGGAGGGCGCGGTCAAAGAACAGGCTGAACTGCTTCTCCTGCATACCGTAAATTCGCTTTAGCTTCTGCTTTTCCCTTAGCTGAACGCCGTAATCGGAGCGTTTCCCCGGCCTCGCTTTGGGATCCTTCCCCGGCGCGGGGCGTTTTTTATTGATCGGGCAGTGATCGCTCCTACAGCGATCCCCCTTGAGCATCAGCTTCTTCTGCTCCGCCCGACAGAGCCGGCAAACCGGCCCGGTATATCTTGCCATGGTACTGTCCTCCCCTAGATGCGCCGGGTCTTTTGCGGCCGGCAGCCGTTATGCGGAATAGGCGTAACGTCGTTGATGGACCTTACCTTAATGCCCAGCGCGCCGAGCTGGCGAATCGCCGACTCCCGCCCAATGCCGGGGCCCTTCACGTACACGTGCGCCTCCCGCAGCCCCACCTGCATGGCCTTGGAAGCCGCGGTTTCCGTAACGGTCTGCGCGGCAAAAGGGGTTGACTTCTTCGCCCCCCGGAAGCCCAAACCGCCGGAACTGGCCCAGGAAATAGCATTCCCCATCAGATCCGTGATGGTCACAATGGTGTTGTTAAACGTAGCCTGTATATATACGTTTCCCTCATAGACGGACTTCTTCTCTTTCCGCTTCTTCGTATTTTTTGTATTGGCAGC
>JAITLF010000374.1 GCA_031278025.1 Treponema sp. | reverse complement strand
CGAAAGAATCCGGTGGAGTCTGTGGAGGGAACAGGGGGTAATGCTGTCGATAGTAGTATATACGCTGTTAAGTTCGTTGCAACTCATGTTTTCAGCGCATACATTACAAGGGCTTCCTTTAGCCTGCGCCGATTCCAAACGCCGGAGGCGTCCGGCCCTGTTTCGTCCATTACATCCCCTCCCTAAATAAACGCATATGGGGCAGCTCCCGCTCATGCGTAACAGCGCGCTGGTATTCCCAAAGGATTTCCCTTACCGTCAGGCTATTTTAACGGGGGGCCGGGGTCCTTCGGGCCCCTGGTCCCCCGGCGGGGCGGGGTCCCGCGCCTCTTGGGGATATCCGGGGCAGCCGTAAACTTTTAGGGATACCCCGAACCCCGATGGGGCATTGTTCTTCACTTTTCCTACGGCGGCGCCGATAAAAAAGAGGGGGAGTATGAAGCAAATCGTTAGTTATACTATTTTGTTCGCTTTTTTCCTGGGCGGTGGCGGCGTCTTTGCTTACGGCGAGAAAACCCTGATCCTGGGCGGGGCGGCGGGCTGGGAAGCGGCGGAGAACCGGGAAGGCGTCGCCGAACTTGCGGCGGTGCGGCCCAGGCCCGTGCTGGCCCTGTCTTCGGCCCGGGACCCCGGCGCGTCCCTGGATATGGCCCTATCCTTTGACGAAAGCCGGCCCGATTTGTTTGCGGACCAAACCGGGCGTTACCGGGTAGCCGTGTCGCCGGCGGTGGCTTCAGCGGATATGCGGCGGGCCAGGGCCGGGACCGGGGCGGCTCATTTTTCCGGCAGTGCCATGACACCGGCCCGGACGGGCTTGCGGGACTCGGAATCCCTGGTCGTTACCCCCCGTTCACGGGAGGCGCTTCTGGCCCCCGCATCCGGGGTTCGGGACTTTACCCTGGAATTCTGGCTTTACCCCATGAACATGGAAAATGGGGAACAGATACTAACCTGGACTTCCACCCGGCTAACCAGCCGGAAGGAACAGGTATACCAGCGTATACAGTGCATGGCGGTGAGGAACCGGTTTCAGTGGGCCTTTCCGGACTTTTTTTCCGCCCCTGACGAAAGCCATCGCCTGGCCTTCTCTCTCAAGGGCGTTTCGCCGGTAGCGCCCCAAACCTGGAGCCATCATCTTATCCGGTTTGACGCCGGTACGGGGCTTCTGGAGTACCTGGTTAACGGGACTCCGGAAGACATCCTCTATGTAACTTCTACCGGTCATGAGGGGGGGGAAGTCTATACCCCCACGATAGGGGAAGAAGGCCGCCTGGTTCTTGGCGGCCGGTTTGCGGGGCTCATTGATGAGTTCAGAGTCTACGGCGCTTTTGTGGACCGGCCCCTGCTCAAGAAGTATTCCGGCAGGAAAGGGCGCATGGAAACCCGCATCCTGGACCTGGGGGAAGCGGATAGCCGGATCATCAGGATTGATGCCTTTGGGGGCAGGATTTCCCATTCAGCGGCAGCCATATCGGTAGCCCCCGCCAACGAATACCGCGGCAATGGTTCTTTCAATTTTGCCGGTGATTCGGCGATCCGGTTCTTTATCAGGACCGGGGATTCCCCCTACCTGGAGACCGGCGCGGACTGGCATCCCTTTGAACCGGGAACCGCGCTAAACGATAACTTTAGGGGGAATGATTTCCGGGGCCGGTTTGTCCAACTTGCTGCGGAGTTCTACCCTTCAGGAGACGGCGAAACCACCCCCTACCTGGAGGAGCTGCGGATCATCTACGCCGCCAACGGGCCGCCCCATCCGCCGGCCATAGTAACCGCTATTGCACGGGATAGGGCGGTAGACCTTTCCTGGCGGCCCAACCCCAGCCGGGATGTGGAAGGCTACCTGGTGTACTACGGGACAAACCAGGGGGAATACTTCGGGGAAGACGCCGCGCTGGGGGCGTCCCCTATTGATGCGGGTAAACGTACCACCCTTCATATTGATGGCCTGAAGAACGGCATTCTCTACTACTTTGCGGTATCAGCGTACGGGCGTTTGAACGCCTCCCGCGCCGGTGAATTCTCCCGCGAGGTAACCGCCCGCCCGCTCCAATCGGCGGGTGTGCGGGCAGGTCCGTAATCAGCGTGAGATGGGGAAGCCCCTATTCCGCCAAAAACAGGCCCGCTTCTTCGGCGCCCGTTTCACCGGGAAGTACCCGTAGACCAAACATATTCCGCCTGACCAGTATGCTGCCGGGATCGCCGCTGGTCCCGTAATACGAGACGAGGCTATCGGGGGCTATTTCCGCCAGTACATCGGCGGCGGTATCCACGGCGATGCGGATTTGCTCTTCCCGTGTAAAGGCCCGGCAGGTGGGGCAGGAACACCAGGCGAATTCATGCTTCCGATCCGGCCAAAGGTGGAAAACCGTTATTTCCGGGTTTCCCCGGAAGCAGCGTTCCGCTTCCCGCTTTATGATGGCGATGGTACCGGGATTGGTAGGACAGAAATGGTGATCTTTAACCCGCCTGCCCGTTTCCATGCGGAACATGTCCCGGTGGAACGGGAAAATTTTCCGTGGCACGAGGCCGGAGAGTTCCCAGCCGCCGGCTTCAGTGGCCAGCTCATAATCTTTCGCCATGCTCACAACCTGTTCCTTGTTCCACGGAGAGGACGAGAGGAAGCCTCTCAAAGGGACGGCGTTGTCTTCCAGGGGCAGGACCAGGGCGTCTATGCGGTTACGGACCGCCCAGAGTAACGACTGCTTCAGGTTTTTTAGCGGAGTTTCCCTAGTTATCACCAGGCGCCGCCTTTTAGCGGGATCGGTCTCCGAGGGCCAGTAGACGGCGGGACTTTCCAGCGGGTAAGCGCCGGACATTGATGCCGGAAGGAACGGCAGTTCTTCCCGCCCGGGCCGGGGCCAGCGGACACGCAAGGCGGCCAGAAAACCATACACTCCGTTACACAGCCCCTTGCCTGAGTTCCCGAATATTTCCAGACGGTTCGCGCGCAAGCGCCAGAAAAAACCGTTCCCAAAATCTCGGTCCGGTTCGATGTTGAGCTGAATGATCGGCGCCCTTTCATCCAATGAGTTCCGGAAGGCACCGGTCAGGACGGCGGCCCTGGGCAGGAATCCCGCCTGTCCCCGGAGCGAACCAATGATCCGTGCCAAATCCGCGCCGGCCTTCCGGGCGATTGCGGATTCAGGCGGAATCAGGATAACCCAATCCTTGGACACATCGAAATTTATCATATGAAAAGTGTACCGGATTTTTAGACAAAATTTAAGCGAGCTACCGGAATGCCCAGTCAACAAGTCAAGTGGGGGAAAATAGTTCTCTCCGGATAAACTGGGGGCAGGGGAGAGGAAAACTAGACATTCGAAGATCTGGCGACGGTATTACCGGAGTATTGGAGAGAAAAATCGGAGGAACCGGGCGCTTTACAGCGGCACGGGAAATTAGGACACCGGAGTTTCTGCTGAAACTCATTTTTCTGTATTTGACCGAAAGGAAATCCTTTGGGACTGCTTCGGCGTTGTTAAGCATGAGAAGGCTATATATACACGGCTGTGTAACAGCGTGGCCGGACTCGAAGAGTCCGCTGGTTGGGTTGTTTGACCTGGGCATGAAGGAAATGCGGCTTACCGATGCGAAGACGGGAGAGAGGCTCAGTAATTTTGGGAGTTTTGGAAAAGGCGGCCTGATTATCGCCGACCGGGCATACGGAACCTTAGCGGGGATGGAATATCTGGAGGAATGCGGGAGTGAGTATCTGCTGAGGTATCGGAGTGGGGCCGTCAACCAGTATAACGAGGGACAAGAGTGGGTAGAGGTAACGGGGTGGTGATGCAGAAAGTATGATAAAGAAGGCAATGAGGCGAGGCGATGGTAAAATGGAAATATGCAAACAACCATCACCATCAACTGCCCGCATTGCCATACCACACGTATAACAAAAAATGGAAAAAAACGTAATGCTACTCAAAACTACCGTTGCAAAGACGACGGCAGACAATTCATCGCCGAACATGAGCGCTCCTATAACGGAACTATCCTCTCCATCGCCATTGAAATACTCTTCCCCCTCGCGCCAAAGCAGACTCACTAGGACGCCCTTGAAGGAGACGAGCTATGGACCTTTGTCGGGAGAAAAGCCGAAAAGTCTGGCTGGTGTACACCTGTTGCCGTGAATCCGGTGAGTTTGTGGCCTTTGTGTGGGGTAACCGGAACCTGAAGACGGCGCGGCGGCTTCGCCTTCGGGTGGCCGAGGCGGGCGTTACCTGCGGATGCTTTGCGACAGACTGGTGGAGGAGCTTTCTGGCGGCGTTCAAGGAGGGTAACCAGGAAGGCGGGAAAGCGTACACCGGTGGGATAGAAGGAAACAACTGCCGGCTGCGGTACAGGGTACGGAGGGCGTTCAGGAGAACCTACTGCCTTTCAAAGAAAATCCTTTACCACCTGAAGGCTTTCAGTCTGGTATTCTTTTTTATCAACTATGGCCATGTGTGACTTATCTACTTTCTGCATCATGAACGCGCCAGAGAACAGAACCCGGAACGCCGGAGAATACAGGCCCTCCGGGAATTGCACAATGTGCAACCGCCTTACTTTCACATAACCGGCAAAGGCCCCGGATACGCGGCTATGTGCGTATCCGGGGCCTTTGCGCCTACGGCTTCTCCCCAGCAGGGATCGGGTAGTTGGCCGTCAGTACCTCGACCTTCTCCCGGATAGCACGGCCCTGGCCGTGCGTCATGGACGACGACAGTCGAATCTCCACGGTGTGCCAGCCGTTTTTCCGGGTAAACTCTCTCAGGGCCGCGTCACGGAAGGAACTCAACAGGAACTTCCCCTGAATGCTCTTCAACACCTCTAGGAGGGCGTCGAAGTCCATCTGGGTGTAGCCGTCATAGTGTCCTTGATCCGCGCCAACATAGGGCGGGTCAAGGTAGAAGAATGTCTCCGGGGTGTCCCGGCTCCCGATGATCCGCAGGGCATCGCAGCACTCGATTTGCACCTGTTACAAACGGATTGCATAATCAGTATTGAAGCCCGTCCGCTCATTCGCCATCTTTTTACTATTTGTACCGATGCGGTCATAGCCAAAGCAGCCGTCCAGCTTATTGCCGTAGGACATATTAGCCAGCATCCATACGGCCCAGGCCCGTTTAACCCGGTCAAACATCTCCGGGTTGGTATAGATTACTTCGGCTTGGTGATGCTGCTTCCGGCTGTGAAGGCTGATTTCAATTTCCCGCTCTAGAGCCGGGAAATCCCGCTTCAGTACCTCGTAGAAATTGATGATTTCCCCGTTGGCATCATTAATGACCTCCACCGGGGACGGTTCTTTGGCAAAAAATATCGCGGCCCCTCCGCAAAACGG
>JAITLF010000305.1 GCA_031278025.1 Treponema sp. | reverse complement strand
GTACGGATTTCCGCTTTTGGCCGGCCCTTGATCCGCAGGCCGTACCCGATATTCGATTCCACAGTCATGTGCGGGAACAGGGCGTAATTCTGGAACACCATGTTCACGTTCCGCCTGTTGGGCTCAAAGCCGCTTATATCCTGCCCGGCCAGATACACCCGCCCTGAGTCCGCGTATTCAAGCCCGGCAATAATCCGGAGGGTGGTGGTTTTCCCGCAGCCCGAAGACCCCAAAAGGGTAATGAATTCCCCGGCGCTAACGGAGAGGTCTATCCCCTTCAACACCTCGGCGTCCCCGAATTTCTTGGTTATCCCCTCCAATCGCAGGAGTTCCCGCCCGCTCACGGCGTTTTTTGTCTCCGGGGCCAATTCCGGTCCTGGGTTTCCCCAAGATTAAACGGCAAAGGTTTTTTAAAATTCACAGTATCCAAATCCTATCAAAGTTATATTTTTACTATACTTCATCAAAGTTTACAACATCTTTGTTCCCTTGTCAACTCAGGGATGCGATTGTTTTTCACCGCAAATTCGAGGGGGAGCCGCGGACCTGCAAGCGGATGTTCCGGGTCTTCCCCTCAGCGGGGGTTTCCTGCACGTATTTACAAGTTTATGACTTTTGAATGCGGAATGCAATACGGCGGCAGGCACTCATTGACCGGGATCGGGCCGGGTGGTATGGTAAGCTGTGATTCTCCTGGCCTGCGATCTGGATAATACCCTTGTTCATTCTCAAGAATACCCCGGAGATATTTGCGTTGAGTATAAAAACGGGAAACCCCATGCCTTTATGTCACCCGGTGTTTGCCGGCGCCTGGAAGAGCTGGATCCGGAGATCTGCTTTGTCCCGGTAACCGGGAGATCCGCCGAACAATACCGGCGGATACGTCATTTCAGGACCCGCGTTCCCCCCTACGCGCTGACAAGTTGCGGAGGGGTGCTGCTTAAGGCGGGAAAGCGGGATACCCTGTGGCAGAAGGCGTTTCATCCCCTGTTCGCGCAGACATCGGAAGTGATGCGGTTATGCCTCGATCAGCTGCTCTCGCAGATGCTCCCGCGCGGGGACGTTTCCTGGGCAAAGTGGGTTGACCGCGTCTTTATTGTCTCCCAATCGCCCGATGTACGGGGCGCCGTTTCCCTTTTATCCGCTCAGGCTTACAGTTCCGCCCTTGATTTTTTTATGGAAGCCGATCGCCTCTACGTTTTTCCCCGGGGCTTTAACAAGGGAAGCGCTGTGGATATGCTGCGCCGTCGCCTGCGGCCCGAATCCCTGATCTGCGCCGGAGACGGATTACTCGATCTGCCCATGCTCTGCGCCGCGGACATCGCCCTTGTTCCGGACGAATGCATGGCCCGGCAAGTTGAGCAATCTTCCGTATTCCGGGGAAGGCTCTACTGTTCCGAACGGGAGGGAACAGGTGGCGGTACGCCTGCCGGTTTCGCGGAATATGTCGCCGGATTCGCCCAAAACCGGCTGCACGCGGGACTTCCCGGACTAAAAGATAACCACGAACCGCACGAACAGGGCGTATCGTGCTTTGATTGATATCCAATAGTGTAGTGTTCCTGAACGATTGGCCCGCTTTCACACGAACCACCCGAATCTTTATGCGGAATTTACCGGGCGAGAATTTTGTGTGCGCCGGCCCCGCAAATTCGGCTAAAGTTCCGTTCTTGACAGCTTTCAACAACGGATATATATTTCTGTTAGATTTTACTAACTTATATGGGGTATAGGGTAATCTGATGAAAACCAGACTGATGTCCGGCGCTGCCGCGGCAAGGGTTCCGCGCCCCGCAAGGCCGGCATGGCCCGGTTCTGGGAACTGACGTTCCGCGATCGGACGACCAATGGTCGGTTTTATCCATGACCGGATGCCGGAATATCAAACCAAAACGGATTACGATTTTGATGTTAAAATAAGCAGAGGGTTTACCGCCCTGAAAGAGATCGCTTTTACCGCCGATGACGGCGTCGGGCCGGTGAATTTCCGTATATCCAAATTTGACAAGTCAAAAATCGGCAGGATGATATTTACCGGATTCTCAAAGTGCCTCTACCTGATTGTAAAATTCGATTCCGATACGGAACGCCGTTTCTCCGTTATCCTTGAGCAGGAAAGCCTCAAATGGTTCAGGCCCGCCAGGGGGCAGTTTCAAATTTACTACCGGACCGGAAACGACATTTCCGAATACGTTCCGGACTTTGTCGCGGAAACCCCGGATGCCATCTACATGATAGAGACCAAGGCGGAAAGAGGGCTAACCTCACCGGAAGTACAAAGCAAGAAACAGGCCGCCGAGACCTGGTGCGCCCACGCTTCGGAACATAACGCCCTGAATGCGGCGGATAACCTGAAACGGATAAGTATCCGGCAGGAAACCCTGATCGGGCCTGTGGCGGGACTGGCCGGCGTGATGCCATGACCCAGGTGCTTGACATATTATTGCAGGCAAAACAATCCATATTGACCGCTATCGCGGTCAATATAGTTCCCGGTGAGTGAATTCCGGGGCGCGCCCGTTACCGTTCGTTTTCCGGCAGATAGGGCCGGCTTGAAGCGGCGCTGATCAGGAAGGTAAACACATTGTGGAACAGCGCGGAAGTGCCGGGGCTGATGATTCCGGCCAGGGACAGGGCCAGAAGGGCGCTGTTGGTAACCAGTATCTTCCGGTAATTGCCGGATATACGGGAGATTAGCCCCCTGCCGATCCGGATGATCCGGCAAAGGGAACGAAGGTCCGATGACAGCAGCACCACGTCGGCGACTTCCCGGGCAAGATCGCAGCCATTGATCATGGCCACCCCGGTGTCCGCCGCGGCAAGGGCCGGGGCGTCATTGATCCCGTCCCCCACCATGACAACGGTGTGCCCTTCGGCCCTGATCCGTTTGACAAGGCCGTTTTTTTCCTGGGGCAGAACTTCGGCGTAATACTCGTCTATTCCCAGTTTTCCGGCCATATTCCGGGCGGCGGCCTCGTTGTCCCCGGTGATCATCACAATTCGGGAAAGCCCCAGGGCCTTTAACTCCGCGATAACCGGTGCGGCATCCTCCCGTGGAGGATCGGTAAAGCAGATAATACCCTGGAGCATACCTTCCCGGGCCAGGTAGATGGCGGAACAGCCGTCGGTTTCCTTTTCAATAAAGGCCTTTTCTTCCGGACTTAGACCCGTTTTTTCATCCTCAAACACAAAATGATAGCTTCCCAGGACCACCCGCGCCTGGGCGTAATACGCCGCTACCCCGTGGGCCACCACGTATTCCAGTTCGCTGTGATCCTCCCGGTGCTTTAGCCCCTCTTTTTCCGCCTGGCGTACCACCGCCGCTGCCACGCTGTGGGGGAAATGTTCCTCAAGACATGCCGCCATGCTTAAAACCTGGTCCCGGCTTTTCCCGGCGGTGGGTACTACTTTGGTAATTACCGGCCTCGCCTCGGTCAGGGTTCCGGTCTTGTCAAAAATAACCGTGTCCGCCGTGGCAAGGGCTTCCAGAAATTTGCCCCCCTTAACAAAGACCCGCCGCTGGGCCGCTTCCCGCATGGCGGAGAGGACGGCAATAGGCATGGCCAGCTTGATGGCGCAGGAGTAGTCAACCATCAAAAAGGCTATGGCCCTGGTTACGTTTCCGGTCAAGGCAAAGGCTAGGGCGGCCCCGGCAAAGCTGAAGGGAACTATGGAATCGGCGAGCTTTTCCGCCCGGCTCTGGATTTCGGCCTTAAGCCCCTCGGATTCATCTATTATGGAAATGATCCTGCCTATGCGGGTTTCGTCGGGCCGGCTGGTCACGGTGATGGTAAGTTCCCCTTCTTCTACCACCGTCCCCGCGTACACGGCGTTCCCCCCGCGCTTCATCACCGGCAGGGGTTCCCCGGTAAGGGAAGCCTGACATACCATCGCCTCTCCCCGGAACACTTCTCCGTCCAGGGGTATCATGGCGCCGCTTCGAACCACGATAAGGTCTCCGGGGACGATCCGGCTGACCGGCACGGAGGTTTCTCCGGCGTCCGTTTTTTTCCAAACCGAGTCGATGTTGAAGGAGAAGGAATCCGTCAGAGCCGCCCTGGATTTTTTGTGGGTATACTCCTCCAGAACTTCCCCCAGGGAAAGCATGAACATGATGGACCCCGCGGTATCGGTCTGCCCCTGCAGCAGGGACACGGAAACCGCGGCCGCGTCGAGGACATCCACATTGAGACTGCCGCGCAGCAGGGCCGCCAGCCCCTTTTTCACGAAGCCCATTGCCCGCAGGCCCGTATAAACCAGGCGCAGGGGCGGGGGCAGAAAATACCGGGTCAGGATGCGGAGGCCGACAATGCCCAAAAGCTTGTTCTGAAATTCCCCCTCCGCGCTATGGGAAGGCGCCGTTTCGGGCAGGGAAGATAGTTCAAGGCCCCGTATCCTGTCCAGTACGGTCTGCCTTTGGGAGGCTTCCAAAACGAGCAGGAGACCCCCCGTTATGGAAGAGACCTTTGCGGTTTTTACCCCCTCCAGGGCAAGGAGAAACTGCTCCGCCGCCGCGGCCTGTCCGGGGCTAAAGGCGTACCTGCCGCAGTTCAGGCGTATCCGGCGGGGAAGCTCATGGATGATCCGGTATTCCATCCGGGCCTTAGGCCCCGGCTTCCGGTTGAGCGCCGGCGCAACAGCCCCCGGCCCCCTGTTCCTTTGCCTCGGCGCAGAGATCCTCCGCGTCTTCCTTGATGGTGTTCATGGCAAATTTCGCGTCATCCCGCAGTTTCATGCCGCAGGCCACCGCTTTTACCAGTGCCTTGCGGAGTTTCCGGCTTTTATAGGCCCGGTAACCCACAACGGCCGCAGCTACCCCGAGCCCAAAACCAACAAGGTATTTGTTTTTTAAAAGTCCCGTCACTTTGTCCATACACGTTTCCTCCGAAAATTGGAACAAGTTCAATAATGTTAGTTCCTGCTAAAAGAGTATATTCCTTTTTTCCCGGAAATGCAATACACTGTGATACGTGGAAATTGTAATTCTCTTGATCCTCTGCCTTGGGGGAATAGTATGCGCCGCCCCGCTTACCGTGGATATACGGGGGCAAGATCATGCGCGCCCGGACGCCCGGTTTCGCTATCTGTGCTTTTACCGAAGTATAACCCATGTACTGCGGAACAGGCTGCGCCGTTTTGTACGCCGCCTCCTTAGATCCCCGGATTTTTTCAAAACCCTGAGGCTCTACTCTCCGCTGTTCCGGAGGCCCCTGCGCGTAAAACATCTCCGCCTGAACCTGGCTTTCTCGGCCGGCGATGCGGCGGAAACCGCTGTTTTTCACGGCTGCCTCTGTTCCCTCGCAAATTCACTGGACCCCCTCGCGGCCGGCGGTAAGCCGGAAATAACGCTTAGGCCCTGTTTTTCGGCCGAAACGAAATTATCATTTGACGGTAATATGTCCTTCTCCATTCCGGCGGTGGTATTGCTGTTTCGGCTAATATCCCTTTCCATCAGGGAAAGCGGGGAAAAAGGGTAATATCGATGAGCATAGATTCAATCGATAAACGTATATTTAATCACAGGAGATACGATGTTTGATCAAAAGACCTTTAAAGAGACGCTTCTGGAAAGCGTAAAAAGCCTGGTGGACGCCAATGTCATCATAGGGCAGTCCATTGTATCCGGGAATATCACCATCATACCGGTATTCAAAGCCTCCATCGGGATTGTTTCAGGGGGTTCAGGCGATTCCCCCCTGGGCGGTGCGGGGGGAGGGGTGTCGGTAAGCCCCGTAACCTTTATCGTCATTGACCGGGACACCGTAAAGATACTCTCCGCCGGGGACACATCCACCATTGAACGCCTGATAGACACCGTTCCCGCCGTCATTGATAAAATAGCCGGTTTTCTCTCGTCCGGGGAAGATGAAAATACCCCCTGAAGGAGCGAGGAGGGAGAAAGTGAGGAGTGACGGGGGCAGATG
>JAITLF010000330.1 GCA_031278025.1 Treponema sp. | reverse complement strand
CGGCCGTTTAATTTGCGGGGAACCGGCAACATAGCTCTTACGGGACCCGTTCTTGGATGTCCGTTCAAAATCAATATAGAAAGAGGAACGCAGGCTTGAGCCGGAACCTGTTATTTGGGAGACCAGCGCGGCCCGGTAACTGGTTCCGTTGTTAAAGTCCCTAAATTCGATGGGATTATCGGCCGGGGCCAGGGCGTCGTTGTCCAGGGCGACATAGAGCAAATGCCCCTGGGTAAGAAAGTTGACCCCGTAATTTTCCGCCAAAGAGGTATTCCTGCTGATAAGCCGGTAAAATGCCCCGGCCCCGTCCTGGCCCGGAACCGCCGCGGTATCGTGGATATAGCTGAGCCGGCCGCCCGTGACAAAGTTATTCCGGGCGACATCTACGGCAAAAAGTTCCGCCCAGGGCCGCAGGGTCGCGGCCTGGACTCCGTACTGGGCAAACATGTACACCGTACCGTCCGGGGAAAAGCCCAGGTCCACAAAAGCTGCAACATCACCGGCCCGGAGAGAAAAGGGCCCCAGGACCATCAAAAAAAGGACCATACAGATGGATTTTCTTTTTGCCATAGAGATCACCTCATTAATCAGTATCGGCTTATTTTTTACGGGCTTTAGAACCGTTTGGGCCGGCGGCAGGTACTCCAAAGTCTTGAGAAAAAAGACGGAATTGCCTATACTGTTGACAGACAACTACTATGACCCTATCGAGCCGCAACATGATCTTTAAAGCCGGGATTGTCTTTTCGCTGGCAATTCTGGTGTTTCTTTCAATCGCTTCGTATATCGCGCTGCCCTTCTACCCGGACTTGTTGCGAGCGGCGGCCGTCCGGTCTTTGGGATTTTTGACCGCCGCCAATATCCGTTTTCTGGCCCCCGTTCCTCTGGTTCCCTATATTACGACAATCGGCGCGGTTCTCTACTCGCTTGTTACCATGGCTTTTATCCTTTATTATTTTGAAAAAACCCATTCGCCGGAGATTCTCTTTATCGCTTTTTTCGCCCTTTCCTTTTCCTTTGAAGCCGCCCGGCTCATGCCGTCCCTGCGTATGGCCCTGGAACTTCCCGGGGTCTTCCTCAGCCTGGCCCAGCGTTTTCTGCTTTTCGGTCGTTATTTTGGTATTTTTTCCATTTTTACCGCCAGCGTCTGCGCCTCGGGCCTGGAATTGCAGAGCCAGCGTTCCGCCATCCTCATTATCACCCTGTCCGCCCTGCTGATCGCCCTCGGAACACCGATTGACGTTTTTTCGTGGGATTCAAGCCTCAGCATGATAACAGGTTATGGCGCCATGTTCGCTTTGGTAGAGGTTTTCCTTACCCTGATAAGTGCGATCAGCTTTATAATAGCCGCCCAAACGCGCAGTTCCCGGGAATATCTCTCCATCGGCGGCGGGGCTTTTCTCGCGCTTCTGGGGCGCGGCCTGTTTCTCCACGCGGACACCTGGATTATCCCCCTGCCCGGTCTTGCCTGCCTGGTTTTGGGCACCCTGCTTATCTGCGGCAAACTTCGCCAGGTGTACCTGTGGCTGTGATTTTCGGGGAATCCCCGTGCGAATTCCCAGCAATTTTACATTTAGAAAATGTGCTAAAATGGGGTATGGGACGGGGAATACTCAAGGCGCAATTGCGCGATTTTGACCGGATTGGCCAGCGGGCTGACCGTGAGATTCAGCCCCGGCGGCGGGAAGAATACGACCTCAAATACGGCTATGCGGATGCTATCAAGAGCGGTTCCGGCGTTTTCCGCATGAAAGCCGGGAAAGGTTCCTGATTTTCGTCCCCGGCGATGAACCGGGCGCGGATTGCCAAGGGTTGCTGCCCCCACCCGGGGGGGAAACCGCTGGGCAGCGCCCCCCTTGTAGCATTAAAGCGTGACAGGGTATTATTTCGTTATCTATGGAAAAACTCATCATCAGGGGCGCGCGGGAACATAATCTTAAAAATATCGATCTGGAACTGCCTCGGGACAAATTAATCGTTATTTCGGGACTTTCCGGGTCGGGGAAGAGTTCGCTGGCCTTCGATACCATATTCGCCGAAGGGCAGCGCCGCTATGTGGAGAGTCTTTCCGCCTATGCGCGGCAGTTTTTGGGCCGCATGGACAAGCCGGACCTGGATTACATCGAAGGGCTTTCACCCGCCATTTCCATTGAGCAGAAAACCACCCACAAGAACCCCCGTTCCACGGTAGGGACCGTTACGGAGATCTACGACTATTACCGGTTGCTCTTTGCCCGGATCGGCCTCCCGCACTGTCCTGTCTGCGGGCGGGAAATTCGGGAACAGCCGGTCGACCAGATCATCGACACGATTCTGCGTATGGAGGCGGGGACCCGTATCCAGCTATTGGCGCCGGTTATCCGGGGCAAGAAGGGGGAACACCAGAAGATCATTACCGATGCCCGGAAAGCGGGTTTTGCCCGGGCGCGGATAGACGGGATTCTGGTAGAACTGGACGAGGAGGCGGACCAAAGCATCATCAAACTTGACAAGCAGAAGAAACACACGATAGAGATTGTGGTGGACCGCTTGGTCATCGCCGAAGGCATTCGTACCCGGCTGGCGGAGTCCGTGGAGGCTGCCCTTGAAGCGGCGGATGGGATCATGCTGGTTACGGCCCAAAAAAGCGGCGACGGCGGCATAACGGAACACTTCTTTTCCCGGAAAAACGCCTGCCCGGACTGCGGCGTCTCGATCCCCGAATTACAGCCGAGGCTTTTTTCGTTCAATAACCCCTATGGAGCCTGCCCCGCCTGTTCCGGCCTTGGAATAAAGATGGAATTCGATCCGGACCTGGTGATCCCAAACCGGTCTCTTTCCTTTAACGAAGGGGGCTGCGTTCCCTATAACCCGGATTCTCCCTGGTACCGCAGCAAATTCGAGGCGCTGGCGAGACACTACAAATTCAGCTTGGACACGCCGTTCAAAGAGCTGCCGAAAAAAATACTGAGCATCATCTTCTACGGTTCCGATGATACGATTACCTTTAAGTACGAAAACAGGGACGGGACCAACTACGCGGCGTACAAATCCGATTTTCCCGGCGTTCTTGAGGAACTGAAGCGCCGTTATTTTGAAACCCAGTCGCCGGGGATCA